>NZ_JASCPN010000049.1:0-42182 GCF_029960155.1 Pseudomonas sp. PS01300
TATCCCCTGGGGGTGCGCTTCAACGGTTGCCCCGGGGGCGCACAACCTCTGGTTGTGCGCCCACAGCGGTCTACCAGTCCAGTGTCAGCCGGCTTTCGAAATAGCGCTCCTGCCCATCGAGCGGGTCGTTGAAGCGCAGGTTGTGGGCCAGCAGCTTGAGTGGCCTTGCGTAGTCATCGGGGCCCTGCACGATCTGCGGGTAGAACGGATCATTGCAGATACTCGCCCCCAGCGCCGTCATGTGCACCCGCAACTGGTGGGTCTTGCCGGTGACCGGTGACAGGCCGTAGCGCCACCACTCGCCGTTTTTTTCCAGAACCCGGGCAATGGTTTCGCTGTTGCTGACGCCGGGCACCTCCTGCATGCGAAAGAACGGCTCGCCATTGACCAGTCGGCTCTTGTGCACCCGCGGGAACTCCAGCTGCGGCAAGGCGCGGGCAATGGCCTGGTAGTGCTTGTCGATCTGTCGGGTGGGAAACAGCTGCTGATAGGCCGAACGGCTTTGCGGGTTGGCCGAGAACAGCACCAGGCCCGCCGTGTGCCGGTCGATGCGGTGCAATGGCACCAGGTGCGGGTTGTCGAGCCGGCGAATCAAACGGCGCAGCAACGTGTGTTCGACATATTCGCCAGTGGGCGTCACCGGCAGAAAGTGCGGTTTGTCGGCCACCACCAGGTGCTCGTCGACGTGCAGGATATGCTCCTGCACCGGGATCGGCTTTTCGTTGGGTACTTCGCGAAAATAGTGGATACGCAGGCCTGGCTTGTAGGCAAGGCCCACGTCAATCGGCGCGCCCTGGGCATCCAGCACCCGCCCACGGGCGATGCGATCGAGCCATTGTTCACGGCTGATCGCCTTGAAGTGGTCGCACAGGCAGTCGAGCACGGTGGCCCAACTGCCCGGTGGCAGGCAGACAGTGCTGGCCTGGTGCTGGGCCGGATCGAAAGGGACACTCATGGACATGCTCGCCAGTTGGGGGCCGTCCATTATCCGGCATGCCTGCCGGCTCAGCCAGCCCGGGTTGCCGCAGCCTCGGTAAACTCCTTGAGCCAGCGCAGCACATCCACCGCCTCCCAGCGGCCCGGATCGTACAACGCATACATCAGGCCCTGATAACCGACCACATCCAGCGCCCGGTGGTAACCGGCGCGCTGGAACAATGCCTCTATCTCGGCAAAGCAGGTATTGAAGTGGATCTTGCTGAAAGGGGTCTTGCCCTCGGTGACCAGGCCATCGAGGCGCAATTCGAGCACGGCCTCGCGCACCTGTTCCACAGCCATGCGGTTGACGCTGTATTTCAATTGTTCGACGTTGAC
Source organism: Pseudomonas sp. PS01300 (assembly GCF_029960155.1). Lineage (NCBI taxonomy): Bacteria > Pseudomonadati > Pseudomonadota > Gammaproteobacteria > Pseudomonadales > Pseudomonadaceae > Pseudomonas > Pseudomonas sp. PS01300. The sequence continues at coordinate 1,315 of NZ_JASCPN010000049.1, forward strand.
CATCGTCCGGCCCCTCTGGCGCAAGCGCTCACCCGATTACTGTATTTGCATACAGTGTATGAATGAACAGTGCTCACTGCAACCCCGGCAGGTAGCCGGTACCCTCGCGCACCGTCAGCACCTGCTTGCGCCCTGCCCCTTCGGCGATGGCCAGGTGAACCCAGCGGTCGAACTCCAGAATGAGCTGGTCGAACGCCAGACCGCTGTCCAGGATACGTTGCGCCACCACCAGGGGTGAAAGCGCCGCCACGCTGATATCGGCTGCCAGCCCGAGGGTATGCGCACTGCCGCTCACCCCGCCGACACGGCGGTTGAGCTCGTTGCTGCGGTAGGCACTGTTGACGCGGATGGGCTGCCCGAGCAGGCTGCGTACCTGTTCCAGGGTCTGGCTCAGACGGCGCAGGTTGGCCAGGGCATCGGGGCCGGGCTGGTTGGTCAGGCCTTCACGCCGGGCAGTTTCGGAAGCGGTCAGTTCTTCCAGTGTGAAATGCGGACTCAGGTGCATGGTTCGCCACTCCTTGGCGGATGAGACTTCGTCACGGGTGTATGCTGCGCTGGCGATTCTCCAACAGCACCTGCGCCGTTGCATCACAGATTGTGCATCGGCATGTGAACACCCCGCTGGCGACGCTCAGCTCAGAAACGCGACCACCTGCTCGGTATCGAACGGCCAGAGCAGCTCGGCACCGGAGTCACAGCGACGCAGCACCGGAATCAGCAGGCCGTAGCGCTCGACATCGGCCGGATCATCGGCAATATCGACCAGCTCGACCAGCAGCCCGTGCTCGACAAGCGGCATCAGAATGGCCTCGGCCACCTCGCACAGATGACAGCCCAGGGTGCCGAGTAGTTGAGTTTCAGGAAGCATGGGAAGTACCGTGAAACGTGAAAAGCGGACCCGTATTCTAGGCCCGTACACCTGGCGGGTCGAGACACCAACGACTGATCTGGGTCAGCCTGCGTGGCCTCGAGCGCTGTAGACTGACAAATTTTTTCGCGCCCGTCGGCATTGCAATGGAGTGTATTGAGTGTTTGCCAACCTGCTGATCATCCTGGCCTCGTCACTGGTGGTCATCGCCATTTTCCGGCGCCTGCAACTGCCCCCCGTGCTGGGCTACCTGTGCGTCGGCCTGTTCGTCGGCCCCACCGCCCTGGACTGGGTCAATGAAAGCGAAGAACTGCCCGACCTCGCCGAAATGGGCGTGGTGTTCCTGCTGTTTTCCCTGGGCCTTGAATTCTCCCTGAGCAAGATGCTCGCCCTGCGCCGCGTGGTCTTCGGCCTGGGCAGCCTGCAGGTGATCTGCTCGGCGCTGCTGCTGGCCGGCCTGCTGGGGCTGCTTGGCATGCCGGCCGGGGCTGCCCTGCTGCTGGGCGGCGGCCTGGCGCTGTCGTCCACCGCCATCGTCAGCAAGGAGCTCACCAGCCTCGGCGAAATCTTCAGCAGCCACGGCCAGAACGCCATTGGCGTGCTGCTGTTCCAGGACGTGATTGCGGTACTGCTGCTGACCCTGGTGCCGGTGTTCGCCGGCCAGGGCGGCCAGGCCTGGTACTGGGCGCTGCCGCTGACCCTGGGCAAGACCGTGATCCTGTTCATCGGCCTGCTGCTGGCCAACCGCTGGCTGCTGCCGCGCCTGTTCCACGAGGTGGCCCGCTCGCACTCGGCCGAGCTGTTCGTGCTGCTGGCACTGGTGATCGTGCTGCTGACCGCCTGGCTTACCCACCTGCTGGGCCTGTCTCCGGCACTGGGGGCGTTCCTCGCCGGGATGCTGCTGGGTGAAAGCAACTATCGCCACCAGATCGAAGCCGATATCCGCCCCTTCCGCGACATCCTGCTGGGGCTGTTCTTTGTCAGTATCGGCATGCTCATCGACCTGCAACTGTTTGCCAGCCACGGCCTGGAAATCCTCGGCCTGACCCTGGCCCTGCTGGCCATCAAGGGCGTGGTGGTGGCGGTGCTGGTCAAGCTGCGCGGCAGCGACAGCGAAACCGCCTGGCGCAGTGGCGTGGCCCTGGCCCAGGGCGGCGAGTTCTGCTTCGCACTGATGGCGCAGATGCAACAGACCCGCCTGCTGCCCGAAGACCTCGGGCACCTGCTGCTGGCCGCCACCTTCTGTTCGATGCTGGTCACCCCGCTGATGCTGCGCGGCGCTCCGGCGCTGGCCGCCCGCCTGCATCGTAAACCCAACCAGGAGGTGCAACTCGAAGAGATCCAGGCACAAAGCGCCTCGCTCAGCGGGCACGTGCTTATCTGTGGTTATGGCCGGGTAGGCCAGTCCATCGGGCGCTTCCTGCGGCGCGAACAGCTGGCCTTCATTGCCCTGGACGACGACCCGGTCAGGGTGCAGGAGGCCGCCGCCGGCGAGCAGCGCGTGCACTACGGCGACTCGCGGCGCGGCGAACTGCTGGCGGCCATCGGCCTGGAGCGTGCCCGGCTGCTGGTGATCGCGGTGGACAAGACCGATGTCGCCATGAGCGTGCTCAAGGCCGCCCGTCACTTCAACACCCAGGTGCCGATCCTGGTGCGCACCCGCGACGACAGCCTGCGCGACGAACTGCGCGCCGCAGGTGCCACGGCGGTGGTGCCGGAGTTGCTGGAGTCCAGCCTGATGCTCGCCTCCCATGCCCTGGTGATGCTCGGCGTACCCCAGGAGCGTGTACAGCAGCGTATCGACGAGGTGCGCCAGAGCCGCTATCGCCTGCTGCACGGGTTCTACCAGGGGGCGCAGACCAGCCCGGTCGACAGCGAAGGCCTGCCCAAGGTCATGCTGCATGCGGTCAACCTGGGCGCCGATGCCTATGCCTGCGGTCGCCCGCTGACCGAGCTGGGCCTGGACCTGCTCGGGGTGGAAGTACAGGCCGTGCAGCGCGATGGCGAGGAAGTGGCCCTGGCCACCGATACCTGCCTGCATGCCGGTGACGCGGTGCTGCTGAGCGGCCCCTCCAACGCCATCGATGCCTGCCAGGCCCGACTGCTGACCGGGCGCTAGCGGCTGCCGTGCGCACTACCCTGGCCCGCCATGGGGGGGGCCGGGGGCGCGAATGCAGCGCTGACGTGGAGTTTTTTCCGGGGTTTGTCGTGGATTGGGTTATGGTTTATCGACCGGCCGTCGTTTCGCGCCCTGATCTGGCGCGGCCGCCCGGCCTGCTGCACCAAGGCAAGGCAAATGCTGTACCACTGCCGATTGCACTGAACCTTACGCAGCGCTCGGCACTCGAAATGCCAGACGCCCACTTGACACGGAGAGACCCATGGCCCGCAAAACTGCAAAAGATATCCTTCAGGCAGACTTCGAAATCCTGGTACAGGATGCCGAAAAACTGCTGGAGCACTCCGCGACCCTGGCCGGCGATCAGGCCGACGAGTTGCGCAGGCAGATCGAGGAAAGCGTGTCGCGTGCCCGCGAGACCCTCAAGCAGACCCAGGACTCGGTACGTGAACGCAGCCAGGCTGCACTCAGCGCCACGGAGGACTACGTGCAGTCGAACCCCTGGCAATCCGTCGGCATCGCCGCTGGCGTGGGCTTTCTGATCGGCCTGCTGGCCAGTCGTCGCTGAGGTACGGGGTATGGAAACCGAAACCACCGGCTCGTCTTCACGGCGCCTTGGCGCCGCCATCCTTGGTCTGCTGCACGGCCACGTCGAACTGTTCGGCATCGAACTGCAGGAACAGAAGGCGCGCACCCTGAGCCTGCTGCTGTTCGCCGGGCTGGCCCTGGTGTTCGCCCTGCTGTTGCTGACGGCCTTGTCGGCGCTGCTGCTGATTCTGCTTTGGGACAGTTATCGCCTGGCCGGCATCATCGGCCTGTGCGTGTTCTACAGCCTGGCGGCGGTATTCTGCGGGCTGCGCCTCAAGGCAGCGGTGTTCGACGAGTCCTCGCCGTTCCATGCCACCCTCGAAGAACTTGCCAAGGACCGGGAGCGCCTGTTGCCATGAGCCTGCCTGAATTGCCGCAAACCACCGACCGCCGCGAACTGCGCAAGGCCCTGGTACGCCTTCGCCTGGAAATGCGTCGCCAGGAAATCCGCCACGAATCCGGGCAACTGCTCAAGCCGCTGACACGCCTGCGCGGGGTGGGCGACTCCCTGCAAGGCGGGCTGCAGGGCGGCCTGGGCATCAAGCACGCACCCCTCTGGGGTATCGGCGCCGTGGTGCTGCTGGGCTTTCTGACCGGCAAGGGCGCACGCAACGGCAGCCTGACACGGCTGGCCGGTGTGGGCAGCAGCCTGACGCCGCTGATACGCCTGTTCATGCAGTCAAGGCGCTGAACGCAAACTGGCTGCATTCTTGCAATACGAGGCGGCGGGCCGCAGGCTTGCCGTGCTGAGCATCCGGCCAGCCGTCTCGTAAAAACAAGGAGCCGCCGTGTACGACGGGCACCCGCTCGCCTGCTATCAACCCTTCATCGATACGGCCACTGGCCGCATCGCCGGTATCGAAGCCCTTGGCCGACTGGTTCAGGCCGACGGCCAGGTGCGCTCGGTCGGCCCGCTGTTCATTGACCCGCAAATGCCCACCGCAGCCCTGCGCACCCTCGATCGCACGCTGCGTGGCCAGGCCCTGGCAACCTTCAGCCAGGCACCGGGCGACTGGTTTCTGAGCCTGAACATCTCGCCCCGCTGGATCAGCGAGCTGGCTGCCGACGAGCCCTTGCCCAGCCTGATGCAGGTACGTCAGCACGGCATCGATCCACGCCGGGTGGTCTTCGAGATCACCGAACAGGGCGGCGACCTGCAGCGCCTGGCCGAAGTGGTCACGCGCTATCGCCAGGCCGGCGCGCGCATCGCCATCGATGATTTCGGCGCCGGCTACTCGCAGCTGGACCGGGTGCTGGCGCTGCAGCCAGACATTCTCAAGCTCGACATGCGCCTGTTCCAGGCCGCCGCCCGCGGCGGGCCCAGCAGCGAAGTGGTCAAGGCCCTGGCCCAGATGGCCGAGAAGACCGGGTGCTGGATCATTGCCGAAGGCGTCGAGAACGAGGCCGAGCTTGACTTCGCCCTGGAATGTGGCGCGCGTTATCTGCAGGGCCACCTGTTCGCCCAGGCCCAGGCCCATTTTTTCGCCAGCGATGCATTCGTCACCCGCTTCGGCCACCTGCGCGAGCGCTACGTGCAGGGCAAGCTGGACGAGCGCGCACGGCTGATGCAGCGCCGCCAGCAACTGGCCGAACTGATGCCCCGGCTGCAGGCCTGGGCGCAGGCCCAGGCCTCGGTCGAACAGTTGCCGAACCTGCACGCCTACCCTTGGGTGCTGCGGTTTTTTCTGTGTGACCGGCACGGCACCCAACTCACCCCCAATCTGGAATGGCACGGCCAGCACTGGCACGTGAACAACGGCTACCAGGGCCACAACTGGTCATGGCGGCCCTACTTTTATCACCTGCTGGCCGAGGGCTGGGATGAGCGCCGGTTGATTCTGTCCAGCACCTACCGCGACGCCACCACCAACCAGTACTGCATGACCGCCGGCCAGTTCTTCGACGACGGGCGCCGCCTGCTGCTGATCGACCTGGATGCCGATGGCCTCTGAGGGTTGCGGCCACGTCCGGGACACGGGAAGCTAGGGGCCTGCCCCGCACTGGAGAACCGGCCTTGGACTGGCACACACTGCTTACCCGCGAACGCCTCGGCAAAACCCTGCACAGCCCCGAAGAACTCGGGCGCAGCCCCTTCCACAAGGACCACGACCGGATCATCTTCTCGGGTGCCTTTCGCCGCCTGGGGCGCAAGACCCAGGTACACCCGGTCACCAGCAACGATCACATCCACACGCGTCTGACCCACTCGCTGGAGGTCAGTTGCGTGGGCCGCTCGCTGGGCATGCGGGTGGGCGAGACACTGCGCGACAGCCTGCCGGACTGGTGCGCGCCCAGCGACCTGGGTATGGTGGTGCAGTCTGCCTGCCTGGCCCACGATATCGGCAACCCGCCGTTCGGCCACTCCGGCGAGGACGCAATCCGGCACTGGTTCCAGCAGGCCGCCGGACGCGGCTGGCTGGATGCGATGAGCGATGCCGAACGGGGCGACTTCCTCAATTTCGAAGGCAATGCCCAGGGCTTTCGCGTGTTGACCCAACTGGAGTATCACCAGTTCGATGGCGGCACGCGCCTCACCTACGCCACCCTGGGCACCTACCTCAAGTACCCCTGGAGCGCCCGCCACGCCGATGCCCTGGGCTACAAGAAGCACAAGTTTGGCTGCTACCAGAGCGAGCTGCCGCTGCTGGAGCAGATCGCACGCAAACTGGGCATGCCGCAACTCGAGCCGCAACGCTGGGCCCGGCACCCGCTGGTGTACCTGATGGAGGCCGCCGACGATATCTGCTATGCGCTGATCGACCTGGAAGACGGCCTGGAAATGGAGCTGCTCGACTACGCCGAGGTAGAAGCGCTGCTGCTGGGGCTGGTGGGTGACGACCTGCCGCAAACCTACCGCCAGCTGGGCCCCGGGGATTCGCGCCGGCGCAAGCTGGCGATCCTGCGCGGCAAGGCGATCGAGCATCTGACCAACGCCGCCGCACGGGCATTCGTCGAGCAGCAGCAAGCCTTGCTGGCCGGCACCCTGCACGGCGACCTGGTCGAGCACATGCACGGCCCGGCCAAGCGCTGTGTGCTGCAGGCCAAGGACATGGCGCGCAAGAAGATCTTCCAGGACAAGCGCAAGACACTGCATGAAATCGGTGCCTACACCACGCTGGAGATTCTGCTCAATGCATTTTGCGGCGCAGCGCTGGAACAGCACGGCGGACGCACGCCCTCGTTCAAGCACCGGCGCATCCTTGACCTGCTGGGCAACAATGCGCCCGACCCCAACAGCACATTGCACAGCGCCTTCCTGCGCATGATCGACTTCATTGCCGGCATGACCGACAGCTATGCCAGCGAAATGGCCCGCGAAATGACCGGGCGTTCAAGCCCGATCTGATGCAGTTGACCCGATCAATACGCTGCAACTTCCACGTATGTAACGTAGGCGATTGCAGCCGTATTGATTAGTGCGCAAAACGATATGGCGTGCTTGAAAATCAACTATTTGTAGCCTTGCGCCCAACTTATTGTAGGAATTTTCCCATATTAAGTTTGAGCGCAACTCTATTTACGTGCACGCCTTCCAACTGGGCTATGGTGCGGCTTCTTTATGGCCCCTACCTGGAAGGTGATTATGCACTCCGTATTTATTGTCGACGATCATCCGGTCATTCGCCTGGCTGTACGCATGTTGCTGGAGAACGAGGGTTATCGGGTCACCGGCGAATCCGACAATGGCGTGGACGCCATGCAGATGACCCGCGAAACCGTGCCCGACCTGATCATCCTCGACATCGGCATCCCCAAGCTGGACGGCCTGGAAGTGCTGTCACGCTTCAACAGCATGGCCGTGCCGATGAAGGTTCTGGTGCTGACTGCGCAATCACCCGTACTGTTTGCAACACGCTGCATGTTGTCGGGCGCCTGCGGTTATGTATGCAAGCAGGAGGACCTCAGCGAGTTGCTCAGTGCCATCAAGGCGGTACTTTCCGGTTACAACTATTTCCCCAGCCAGGCAATAAACCCACTTCGCCATCAGGACAGCGGCGACAGCGAGATGGAACTGTTCAAGACCGTCAATGATCGCGAACTGATGGTTCTGCAACTGTTTGCCCAGGGCAAGAGCAACAAGGAAATTGCGTCCGGCATGTTTCTCAGCAATAAAACCGTGAGCACCTATAAAAAACGCCTGATGCAGAAACTCAAGGCCAACTCGCTGGTGGAACTGATCGAGATGGCCAAACGCAACGCGCTGGTATGAGTGCGAGCATGGCCAAACGTCTTCTGTTGTTCTGCCTGCTGTTCGCCGGGGCCTGTCTCGCCCCTTCGCTCTGCGCCAACGAACCCGGCGAGCGCAGCTACGAGCTGCTCAGCCGCAGCGGCCTGGCGGCCATGGCTGTAACCCCCACACCGGCCCAGGCCGACTGGCTCGACAAGCATGACGTGCTGGTACTGGGCACTTCGGCACCGGACTACGCGCCGTTCGACATCACCGCCAGTGGCCGCGATTACGAGGGCCTGACCGCCGACTACGCCGGCCTGATCGGCAATACCTTGAACCGGCCCATTCGGGTCAAGCGCTTCGCCAACCGCGACAAGGCCCTGCAAGCCCTGATAGACGGGCACATCGACCTGCTGGGAAGTGCCAATGGCTACGATGCCGCCCTCCCCGAGGTGGCCCTGTCGCGCCCCTATGCCGAAGACCTGCCGGTGCTGGTCACCCGCGAAAATGAAACCCGGGCACTGGACAACGGCCTCAAGGGGCTGCGCCTGAGCGTGGTTGCCCATTACCTGCCATTGAGCGAGGTTCGCGCCACCTACCCCAACGCCACGGTGCAGACCTACAGCTCCTACCACAATGCCCTCAACGCGGTGGCCTTCGAACAGGCCGACGTGTTCCTGGGGGACGCCTTGTCGACCTATTACCAGATCAACCAGGGCTACCTGAAAAACCTCAAGATGGTGAACTTCGGCAAACACGAGCCTGTGGGCTTCAGCTTCGCCCTGCGCGCCGACAACCCGCTGCTGCTCGAGCTTGTCAATACCACCCTGGACGCGGTCACCAGCGCCATGCGCACCAGTATCTTCCAGCGCTGGAGCATCGGCGACGGCATGCTGCTGACTGATCGCAAGCTGCAACTTTCCCCACGCGAACAACGCTGGCTGGCGGCACACCCGGTGGTGCGCGTGGTGGTGGACGAAAACGCCGCGCCGCTGTCGTTCTACGACAGTGCCAACAACCTGCGAGGTATCGTTGCCGACCTGCTCGAGCTGATCCGTCTGCGCACCGGCCTGCGCTTCGAGATCCATCGCAGCGCCGGCATCAGCGACATGATCGACCAGTTGCACCAGGGTCGCGCCGACGTCATCGCCACCATCACGCCCAGCACACAGCGCGAAGCCACCCTGAACATCAGCCGGCCCTACCTGGAGAACGCCTACGTGCTGGTCACGCGCAAGGGCGAGGACGAACCTGCCTCGCTGCGCCAGCTGTATGGCAAGCGCCTGGCCGTGACCCGCGGCAGTACGCTCAACGACGGGCTGCGCATTCGCCATGGCGGCATCGAGCTGGTTGAAACGGAAAGCCCCGCAGCCTCCGCCGAACTGCTGTCGCGTCACCAGGTCGACGGCATGGTCACCGCGCTGATCAATGCCAATTTCAGGCTCACCACCCAAAAGCAGCTGATCATCCGCGCCAACATCGGCGACGAGCCGGCGACCTACTCCATGGCCACCGCCCAGGGCGCCGACGAACTGACCTCTATCCTCGACAAGGCCCTGCTTACCATCCCGCCCCAGGAGCTGGGCGCAATCAATGGCCGCTGGCGCGATTTCAGCGGCGAACCCAGCTCCTACTGGCAAAGCCACCAGCGCTTCATCATTCAACTGGTGCTGGGCACTGGCCTGCTGCTGATCCTGTCGCTGGCCTGGAACGGCTGGATGCGTCGCCAGATCAAGAAGCGCGAGCAGATCGAGCGCGCCCTGGGCGACCAGCTCGAGTTCATGCGGGCGCTGGTCAACGGCACGCCGCACCCGATCTACGTGCGTGACCGCCAAGGCCTGCTCAAGAGCTGCAACGACAGCTACCTGCAGGCCGTTGAGGCGCGCGCCGAAGAGGTACTGGGCAAGTCCATCCACGATGCGCCGCTCACCGATGCCGACAATGCCAGTCAGTTTCAGGCGGACTACCAGCAGGTGATGAACGAAGGCCTGCCATTGATCGTCGACCGCCCCATGATGCTGAAGAACCGCGAGCTGACCATCTACCACTGGGTACTGCCGTACCGCGACTCGCTGGGCGAGGTACAGGGCATCATCGGCGGCTGGCTGGACATCAGCGACCGCCGCCAGCTGATCCAGGAACTGCGCCAGGCCAAGGAGCAGGCCGATAACGCCAACCGCGCAAAAAGCAAGTTCCTGGCCACCATGAGCCACGAGATCCGTACCCCCATGAACGCGGTGATCGGCATGCTCGAGCTGGCACTCAAGCGCGCCGATGCCGGGCACCTCGACCGTCCCGCCATCGAGGTGGCCTACAGCTCGGCCAGGGACCTGCTGTCGCTGATCGGCGATATCCTCGACATCGCGCGTATCGAGTCCGGCCACATGAGCCTGAGCCCCCAGCGCGTCAACCTGGGTGAGCTGGTGGAGTCGGTGGGTCGGGTGTTCGAGGCCCTGGCCCGGCAGAAGGACCTCAGCCTGAGCCTGGTCATCGACGAGAGCGCCTGCCGCGACGTGCTGCTCGACCCGCTGCGCTTCAAGCAGATCCTCTCGAACCTGGTCAGCAACGCGATCAAGTTCACCGACCAGGGCCAGGTACGCGTGGACCTGGCCCTGCAACCGGGGGCCGGGCCCGATACCCTGCAACTGCTGCTCTCGGTCAGCGACAGCGGTATCGGCATCAGCGCGACCGACCAGCAGTACCTGTTCCAGCCCTTCGCCCAGGTCGCCCCCGACAGCCCGCTGGCACGCAGCGGCACCGGCCTGGGCCTGGTCATCAGCCGCAGCCTGTGCGCCATGATGGGCGGCCAGCTGACGCTGCACAGCGAACCGAGCACCGGGACCGAGGTGAAGATCAGCATGCCGCTGACGGGGCTGGCAGCCTGCGAGAAGCTCGCCGACCCCGTGCCCCAGCCGACCTTGCCGGCGCCGGCGGTGAAGGTGCTGGTGGTCGACGACCACCCGGCCAACCTGCTGCTGATGGGCCAGCAGCTGGACTTTCTCGGCGTGCAGCACACCAATGCCGACAGCGGCCTGAGTGCGCTGCAGGCATGGCGCCTGGAGCCTTTCGACGTGTTGATCGTGGACTGCAACATGCCGCAGATGGACGGCTACCAGTTGGCCCAGGCCGTACGCGAGGAAGAGCGCATACTCGGGCGCGCGCCCTGCACCATCCTGGCCTACACCGCCAATACCCAACCTGAAGTGCGTGATCGCTGCCACGCCGCGGGCATGAACGACTGCCTGCTCAAACCCATCACCCTGCATGAACTCAGCCAGCGCCTGAACGACGCTCCCCTGTCGGCAGGCCGCGCCCGTGGTGACATGCCCCTGATCGACCTGATGGGGCTGGGGCCGATCATCGGCAACGACCCAGGCGAACTGCGCCGCCTGCTCGAACAGTTGCTCAGTTGCGCCCCGATCGACCGTCAGCAGCTGCTCGACGCCGATACTCGCGGCTCGCCGGCAATACTCAGGGACGCTGCACACAAGGTGCTGGGGGTGGCGCGCATGGTGCAGTCCGAGGCGCTGATGCTGGCCTGCGAACGGCTGGAAGCGGCGTGCGAGGACGCTGCGCCAGAACCTGTGCTCAGGCGACGCAAACGGCAGGTGCTAAGGGCAATGAACGAGGTGGATCAGGCGTTGCGCGATACGCTGGAGGCGCTGTCGCAGGCCCTGCAGGTCAATGGTGACTAGGACAGCCAGTCGCACAGAATCTGCCAGATACGGAGCGCGCCTGGCTACGCAAAAGCCATGACCCACCCACGCGAGCAGATCCTAGGCCGCTTTGAAATCTGTATCAACCGGGCTTTTCCCGCCTAATGCTCGTACGGGAGTGATCGGCCATCGCATGGCACGAAAGTGATCGCGCTCCATTTGAAGCACACTGACTAGTTCGGTGATTCAGCCGGTAACAACGTCTTCGGCTATGACTCGACCCTGGCAGTAAGGACGATCGCGTCCGCTCAAAAATGCGCGGACGCCATCGTCCTTAAAGCTGGAGTTCGGAAGGTGTAGTGGTCAACTAATCCCGGACACTGCGTTAAGTTTTTCCTCGGCCACAGCAGGCGCCAGCCCGCTGTTAAATTGATGTGGCCGTTGCCAGTTGTAGCGCTGCATCAAAAACCGGCCGATATCCTGCTGTGCTAACGAAGCGCTCATGTAGCCCACGGTCGGTATCCATTCCGTTTTCAGGCTGCGAAACAACCGTTCCATCGGTGCATTGTCGTGGCAGTTTCCACGTCGACTCATGCTCTGGTTGAAGCGATAGCGCCACAGTCGCTGACGGAAGCCTCGGCTGCCGTACTGGCTTCCTTGGTCGCTGTGAAACAGAACGTTTTGAGGCCGACCACGCTGCTCATAGGCCATATCCAAAGCCTTGATAACCAGGTCAGCGTCAGGCTTCGATGAAAACGCCCAGCCCACCACGCGACGGGCGAAGAGATCGATCACAGCCGCCAAATAGTGCCAGCGACCTTGAGCCCAGACATACGTGATGTCACCGCACCAGACCTCATTCGGCGCCGACACGGTGAACTCTCGATCCAACACGTTCGGGATATCCGGCCGCTCCACCGTCGCCTTTTTATAGGCATGTGAGCCAGGTTGCTTGCTGATCAATTTCATTTCGCTCATCAGCTTGCGCACCTTGAATCGCCCAATCTCTATGCCGTCCGCGCGCATCATGAGCATGATGCTTCGGCTGCCCGCCGCGCTGCGGCTTTGAGTGAACAGCTCGTTCACTCGGCTGCGTAAAACCAATCGCTCAACGTCCGGAGATCGGCGCTTGCGGCAGTGCGCGTAATAGCAAGACCGGGTGACTTCAAATACCGAGCACAACAGATCAACAGGCTCTTCAGAACGAAGTTGATCAATTAACGCGAACGCTCGTGCTCCTCGGCCATCAAGAGCGCGGTGGCCTTTTTTAAGATCGATTTTTCCCGTTCCAGCCGATTGATTCGGGCTTCTAATTCCTGGATTTTTTGCTGCTCGGGCGTCAGCGCCTTGCTGGTCGGAGTGACACCGCCTCGCTCTTGCTGGAGCTGGTTGACCCATCGACGCAGGGCCGACTCCACCAGCCCAAGTGAACGGGCGGCATCGATATGGCTATAGCCTTGGTCGAGCACCAGGCTGGCAGCTTCGCGCTTGAATTCTGGGGTAAAGGTACGACGTTGCTTGGTCATCAGACACCTCTCTATGGCGAGCATTTTCGCCTAAATGGGTGTCCGGAATCATTAGACCACTACAATAAACCTCGCCACACAGACAAGCGACCGCTCTCTAATGCTCGGAGAGCGATCAAAACATCTACATACCGCGCTTGCTTGGCTGCAGAGCTATCTCAGCGACGCCGATCTGCAGGGGCTTGACGATTGAGCGGAGGCTCTTCGGAGCGTCGTTGATACTCAGTGGTGGGTGGCGGTGGCGGAACCCGCGTTTGCTCGTTATTGCTTGGCTTCTGGTTGTCGGTCACGCAAATAGCTCCCTTAAGGTGACTAGAAGAGCGAGCGCTGCGAAGGCGCCCGCTCCGATTATGGTTTCCTGGTACGCCAGATCCAGTGGCTTGGTTTTTTCAGCTACGGTGACCTTCAGCGACTCAAGCGTATCGATGTAGCAATTGTAGATGTGCTTCTTCTGCGCCTCTTCGTCTACCGCAATCAGATACTCGCCGGTCAGACGGGAGGACGGCAGATTAGGATAATCCTTGATGCGAAGCGCGCTGAGCGCGTGCCCCCATGCACAGGCGATGGCGAACGCAGCCGCTATGAAGGCGATGAAGATCAGTACGGCCAGGGGTGAACCCAGCTGAAAGATGACGCCGTTCTTGAGGCCTGCGATTGCGCTGAGGCCAGCGATGAGAATCGAGACCGCCGTAAAAAAACGAGCACTCTTGTTCTCTACGTGATTGAAGCGTTCCTGCTCATCCTTGAACCTGTCTTTCAGGTAGGAAATGGTTTCGTCCATTAGGCCATCCGGAAGCTACTGGCATACTTGTGTACTTGCAGACTTCAAGCTGTAACAGCTGTTTTGACGTCTGCACATACAGGGGTGGCTATATGATACCGTTTCAGGAGCCCTGCCGGGCACCCTGCACCCACAGAAAGGATCCGATCGGTGAGCACCAGTCTCTATCGCAGTCAGGTGGCGCAGCATCAACGCACCATTGCAAGGCTTCAAGGCGACAAAGTAAAGAAGGTCAAGGCAGCGGCTACCGCCGGCAAGAAAAGCGCCGACGCTAGCGCAGCTGCGGCCAAGACCTCATCTTCTTCTACGATGAAGTCGAAGCTGCGTGATGCGATGCGCTACGACAGCGAACAGACCAAAGCGCTATCTGAAGTCAGCCAACTGGAGAAGAAAATATTCGAAGCCCAGAAACGGCTCACGCAAAGCGAGCAGCGGTTGGCCGAGGCGCTCAAGCGTGAACTGCGACGCTCGGACGCTGCGCAGGAGCAACGTATGCGGCAGATCAATGATGGGCTATCCCGGCACGAAGAGCTGCACGATCAGACCGCCCGGGAGATCGAGAAGCTGAAAGCCTTGCCCGAAAAAATCACGGTCGTTTTCTTCGCCGCAGACCCCGGTAGTGACAAGAGCAACCGACTTCTGCTGGATGAGGAAGCTCGTTTGATTGGCGAAAAGATTAGGGCTTCCGAGCATCGGGATGTGCTTGAGTTCCACACCCGCTGGGCAGTCAGGCCGATGGACGTATTCCAGGCCATGAACGAACTTCAACCGACCATCGTCCATTTCAGTGGCCACGGCACGACTGCTGACATGCTGGTTCTCCAGGATGACCAAGGGAACGCGAAGCACGTGCCTCTGGAAGGCATCGTGAGCGCCATGGCGATTGGTTCAGAATCCCTGAAGCTCGTCTTCTTCAACACCTGCCACTCGTTCAACCAAGCCGAAGCATGCATCCGCCACATACCGGCAGCGATTGGCATGAACCGCGACGTGGGAGATCTCCCCGCTCGATTCTTCGCCGCGCAGTTCTACTCAGCGATCGGTTTTGGCCATTCCATCCATAGAGCGTTCCTCCAAGCCAAGGCCTTGGTCGCGATGGAGTTTCCTGGAGAGGAGGCCATACCCGAGGTTTATGAGCAGGATGACGAGTCGCTGATTCTCGTCAGGCCGCCTGGTGCGTGATTGTCTCACCCGATCAAAATTTGGGACAGAACTGGGCACATTGGCCACCGTGCTCGACTATATCTCTACATGACCTTTTCCAATATCATCAAGACGACATGCTGAAGGAGCTATTCATGGAAGAAAGAAAGCTAAAAGACTGGGAAAAGAGCATACAAATCCTTTTCGAGAAATCTCCCCACCTTAAAGGCCTTATCAAAAACCCCGTTTATTACTCTAATGCGCCATGGGCTGCACAGGTGAATCGCCACTTTCTCAGCAACACTGGAGGCTTTGCTGGTGAACACTTCTATCGCGTGGTGTTCAAGCAAGGATCTCCCCAGAGCCTTATGACCATTGGCTCCGGCGAACTATCCGGGCTAAAAACAACTAGTGTCGTACACAAAGGCCGGATTAAAGCCGTCGCAGGGCTAGAGCTCGTCGAAGTGCCGACTGCCTCCAATCTGCTGCCGATGTTACTGATGATGGGCATGTTCGGAGCAATTCAGCATCGCCTTGCTTACATCTCAGACATCTGTATAGATATTCGAAATCGCCAGATCATTGGCGATCATGCAAGGCTTGAAAGAATATCGGAAGTCATCTTGGACTGCTTTGAGGGCATTCCAGAAATGGATCAAAACATGACGCGATTGAACCTGGCGCGCATGGTTAGCACTACCGATGAATGCTTGGAGCTTGTGGTCGTTCTGCGGGAGGAACTGGCGGGTGAGAGCCGCGCTAAAAGTGTACCGTATTGCACCTATGATGGAATTTTGGTGGAGGTACAAGGGCCGAACTGGTCTAAATCCACCTATGTACCGGCTGATTTCATGCGAAACATGACGCACCACAACGTCTTCGCCGCTTATGAGCGATTTGTTGCGGGGAAAATTTGCCAGATAGTTCTCAGCGGTAATTACTCTCCGAGCAACATCGAACGTAGCAAGCAGTCGGCTATCCGAGTAATAGAGCCAATTCGTAAGATTTTTGAAGAGCGAATAAATGCGCATAGAAACGGCGGCGATGAGCTTGCAAATCTTATTCAACAGCTGAACCAAAACTGCGATGCGGACATAGGCAACTGGACACCCTATGATTTGAACCGGGCATATTCTCAGCAGCTAAAAACCATTTCCAACATTGAGGATAGGCTCCATCAGCTTCTAGATGCAAAACTAGAGAGCTTTGACTTTCTTTCCCGCTTGGCCAACACAGATCAGATTGATGTGTATCTCATTGATGGCGCTATTGTTATTAGCGAAAAAGAAGACTCCACGCTGCAGAAGTGAAGGATCGTATTGCCAAGCGCACAGATCATTCTTGTGGGGGTATCTTGTAAAATTGCGACTAACCCCCCCCAAGGACGGCTGTGGATATTCCTCAACAACCAGAGAGCTTCTTACCGCAGATTGGAAGCGTGCCAAGCGACAAGCAAGCAGATTCGATAGGGGCAGGAGCTCCTTGAAGGCTCGACAGCGCCCCTGTGATCCCCAGCGTGCAAATCAGCGATGATCAGACCGTCACTGATGCGACGCTCAAGTCGCAGATCAAGTCCACACACGCTGCCACGCGGAGACTTCCTCTGCAGTGGCGAAAGAAATGGTAGCGGCTGAGCATCATTACCCTGAGCTCTACTCCGCCATGACGCAAGGTGATGAAGAACCTGTCGAGCACTGCTCTACGTGCGGTCAGTTTAATACTCTAACGAAAGGATAGACCCCCGACTCTGCTGCTCCGTTCATGCTGCCATCGTCAAGCTGCCTGAGCTGACCGGGCTGAGCAAGCGGAGCGCGCAGCCGTGCAGGATGGAAGCCCAAAGGGCCAAGACCGGCCATTCATGGCCTGGCTTGGTTCACGACAGCCAGCCCGACAGGGCACGGCAAACCACCGACCATCCCTCAGAAGCGCCAAGGATATAGAGGGGTAAATCATCGTCCATTGAGCCTACCCAAAACCGTGCTCATGGCCTCAATGACAAAGAGCCATCAAACGCGCCTTGGCTTGGCTCGCCTTCGCAGCCCAGATTCATAGGTCGACCAGACAGGACAGGCATTTGGACTTATAAGCTGATAGACTGCGCGCCGTAATTACTCAGAGGATTTTTTGATGGCCACTAACCGCTCCCGTCGTCTGCGCAAAAAGCTTTGTGTGGACGAGTTTCAGGAATTGGGCTTCGAGCTGAACCTGGCCTTCAAGGAAGACCTGGATGACGAGGCTGTCGATGCCTTCCTCGATGCCTTCCTGAGCGAAGCAATGGATGCCAATGGCCTGGACTACGTCGGCGGCGACGATTTCGGCCTGGTCTGCAAGGCAGAACGCGGCTCGGTTACCGAAGAGCAACGCGCAACCGTCGAAGCATGGCTCAAAGGCCGTAGCGAAGTGACCAAGGTTGAAGTCAGCCCACTGCTCGACGCATGGTACCCAGAAAAGCCGATCAACGCTTCTAAGTGATCGCGCTGAGCCGCAGTGGATAACTGCTGGCTTGTGAAGAAAACCACCCTTCGGGGTGGTTTTTTTGGAGCATTGCAGCGCACTCAGGCTGCAAGCGAACTCCACTGCGCATGAGCAGCGCGTTAGGCACGCCCTACCCCTCTCAAGGCCAGAGTATGTGAGAACTGTCCTCATGCCACTGCGATGCATCAAGGCCAGTCGTATCTAGGCCATACGCACGCAGCAACCAACGGGACTTCGCTCCATGCTCCTCGCCCACCTCCGAACGACCGTGAAGGCAAGTCCGATTGTTTACCAAAATGACGTCTCCGGGCGCCAGCGAGTAGCCTTCAACACAGACCTTGCACGCAGCTTCAAATGCGTCCATGGCCGCATCTGCATCCTTGCTCTCTTCTGTATCAGTCTGCGTTGAGCTATGGCTGTACCTGATCCATGGCGAATCGTCCACCCAGAAAAGCAGCTGGGAACCCTCTACGAACAGATCAAATCCAAACAGCTCCTTCAGACGCTTCTTGAACGTGAACTGCGGGCCGATGATGTATTGCGGCTGAGCCAACTCGTGGAGCTGATCTTTAGTCAGATGGCGTAACACGCTCCGCAGCGGCATGACGGTGGTCGGTACTTGATTCGGGTTGCGCAGACCTGCAAGGCACACAAAATCTGGCGAAGGAGAAATGCGCACGTCATAGGGATGCTGTTCACCGCGCACTGGCAGCCACACGGCATCGGTATGGCCCTTCATGGAGCCTTTAGACTTCTCCGCCTCATAGCCTTCACCTGGCTTCACCACTAGGTTGACGAACAGCGCCCCGCCATTTTCAGAACCATACGAAATGGTGCTGGAGCCAAGGACGGCATTGGCAACGATGATCGAAGCGCGCGCCACGATCGTCGCCTCGGTATCCGGTACTGGCAGGAATCCCACAGGGGTATCGACGTCAACGTCTGGGTCGAAAACGCCCACCAGATGGATGCACGGAGTCTCCCACGCATGTGCGATGAGGTCTGAATGCACAATTCCGCGCATCGCAAGCGAATGGACAACCTCATCGACCAATGCCTGCCCCAAAGCGACCGGATCACGCAGTTGCTTCAGAGCGTCGCCGATGTCCACGGAGCTCCGCCATGCAGTCACGACCGTACGAATGGCTGCGGAAAAATGAGCGTTGATCAATTGTGTCCCTACCATTCGCAGTGATATAAAGTTGATATGGATCCAGCGTTACGCGTAACGCGCTCCATCGACCAGGACTTCCCGACCGGCCCTCACCTGAGATTTCATGAAAAATCACACTGTTACAGCCTCCGATTGTCTCAAGCACTGGGCCCATTGGCTAGATACTCTCGCCGATCAGATGGTCGTCCAGGCTGAAACCAACCATTGGGAGTGCTTGGTGGGATTGCCGTCGGGGCACAATGTGATCGGCACAGGGCATAACGCATCGCTCGCAGTACGCAGTCTGCTCAAGGAGTTAGTCGAGCAACTCCCTGCCCCACCTACTCCTTGTGAACATGAAAATGCCAGAGATGTCTCACTCCCGATGCCGGCTACGCAGCCGGCGAGACAGGAGAAGCCTATGCAGCCTAAGGATGAGGTCAAGCGTATGGACACAAAGCCCCGCCGTGAAACTATCGGAGTAACAACTAAAAGGTCGTTCCATACGGCCTTGACGCTGTTGGCTGAGGGGCGCGGTGTCGCCAAGGCAGAATTTGCTCGTGATTTGCTTCAGCAGGGATTGGAACGATTCGAGTGCGCAATGGAGACCAAGAACCCCTCCAGCCTGCTTCGCACCTACGAACAAGTTGCAAAGTCGTATGAGGGCGAAAGCGAACAGTGGTCACTACGGCTGGATCGCCCGTTGGCCAAATGGGTACGGATGACGGCAAAAGAATTTGAAAAGTCCGCATCACAGATTGCCTCCTTTTTGCTAGCCGAATCGCTGCAACACGAAGGGTTGGCCCTTGCCGCGACTGCCGCCACTTCCAAACCCACCAGCAATGCGTCTGCGCCATTCAGTCCTGGCCAACCTTCCGCCTTGCTCGACTATTCATCCTCAGAGTTGGATGAGGTATTGGCAGCAATTAAGTCCTGGCAGCGCCCCAAGCGGGCACGAGAGTTGACCGAACGTGCTGGTCTCGGCGCGCACCAAGACCTTATGCGTCAGGTGCTACAAGGGGAGACAATCGCGCCCCCTGTTGTGATAGGCGCGATATCTACGCACGTTGAGGTACCAATTGAGCTGCTGGTAGCTGGATTTTCGAGCAATTTCCAATCTCGATCGGTGCCGATGTTCAAGGCCACTAAAGGCAAACCACAGCTAGCCACGAGCCCTCATTCATGGAGTGAAGCGGTGAAAGCATTGAATCTACCGCCTGATGAAGAGCAGGCCCTACTAGATTTGGAGAGCTGAGACCTTGAATCCATTTGACAGGGCACGCCAGCAGG
Source organism: Pseudomonas sp. PS01300 (assembly GCF_029960155.1). Taxonomy (NCBI): domain Bacteria; kingdom Pseudomonadati; phylum Pseudomonadota; class Gammaproteobacteria; order Pseudomonadales; family Pseudomonadaceae; genus Pseudomonas; species Pseudomonas sp. PS01300. The sequence goes on from NZ_JASCPN010000049.1 coordinate 21,085, forward strand.
CCATCGAAGTCAGAAGCGTTTTGGCCGGCGAATTCCTGTCGGATGACCTCACTAGCAAACAGCTATTGGATTTCTCGTCGATCGAAGATGAATACGATGTTGCAATCCAGTTTTTGCCGCATGACCACTTCACCTTGGCCGGTGCAGATGGCGTACTGATTCGGGAAAAGTTCACTGCCTACGTTCGCAACGACAAATCATGGCCTGAGACCGCTTACCTGATAGCCCATGAACTGGGTCACTGGTTCCTGGATGCTGAAAAGCCTGCTATGTCGGTGGCAAACCTCTCCTCTATGACATCCCCGCAGGGTACGCCTGCGGTTCTCACCGTCGAAGCATACGGCGCGCGGGAACGTCAGGAACTCCAGGCCAACGTATTCGCCCGAGAGCTTTTGTTGCCGCGCACAGCAGCCCGAGCCCTGTGGGCTAGCGGATTGAATGCTAGGAAGATTGCTTCGTTTCTCAAAGTACCCTTGGAGGTAGTCAGGCTGCAGCTGTTCGACGCGCTCCTGCTCCCAGAGCTAGCTCTACTTCCTACGCCTGCCCTCCCTAACATGACGGCTGCTCAGAGCGATGCAGCGCATGCAAAAGAGAGATTTGTGAACGTTGTCGCAGGCCCTGGCACCGGCAAAACAACAACGCTTGTTCATCGGATTAAACACCTGATCAAGGAGGGTGTGAGCCCCAGTAAGATTTTGGTGCTTACCTTTACTAACAAAGCCGCTAATGAGCTAGTGGAGCGAATGCGCGCCTCAGCGATTCCTGACGCTGCAGACGTGTGGGCAGGCACCTTCCATTCGTTCGGTTTGGAATTCCTCCGCAAATACCACGACTTGTTTGGGCTTCACGCTGACATCGCCATGGTGGATAAATTGGCGAAAGTGAGGCTGATGACCAAATTGCTTCCCTCGATCAAGCTCCAGTACTACGTGCGCCTTCAAGACCCTTATGAATGGCTGCCAAAAGTGCTGGACTACATCGACCGACTGAAGGAAGAGCTGGTATCCGTAGATGAGTACAGGGCACGCCTCGCCGGCCTGCCTACGCCCGCTCCAGATGTGGTGCAACAGCAAGCAGATATCGCAGCAGTTTATGAAGCCTACGAGGCTGCGCTGCGCGCCAAGCACTGTGTCGACTACACAGATCTGGTGGCTCTGCCAACGCTACAGGCTCGAAAAGACCGCACAGCTGTAAGCCAGTACATCAGCCATTTCGAGCACATTCTGGTCGACGAGTACCAGGACGTCACGCACGTCATGGTGGAGTTTGTGCGTGAGCTCGCAGTGAGCGCCAACTCGGTGTGGGTGGTCGGGGACATTCGCCAAGCCATCCACCACTGGCGGGGGGCGTCGATCCAGAGTTTGATGAAGTTTGACTCTGCCTTCAGGCGCGGCGCGCCGACAGCTTCAGTAGCTACCTACCACCTCGATGTAAACCGACGCAGCACCCCAGAGATCCTTAATCTCTTCAGCCATACGGGACGCGTCCACTCACTGGAGGCTAGATTGCCATTGCAACCAGTGACGCCTCATCGCCCCTCTATCAACATCAGGCCAACCCTGTTCGAATGCGACTCTCCGGAAAGCCAGGCCCATACACTTACGGCAGTGGTGGATTACCTCGCGAAAAATGGTGTGGATTACCGAGATCAAGTCGTCATCAGTCGCAGCACAGCAGATATTGAAAGCGCCGCAGAGCACCTGTCAGCCAACGGGATTCCTTGCCTGTATATAGGTGATGTCTACCAGCGCCCCGAGATCAAGCGGCTTGTCTGCCTGATGCAGTTGTTGTGCACCCGACAGCCTCGATCACTGATTGGCCTGCTTCAAGAGCCAGCATTGGCAATGTCCATGCCGGATATGCAGCAACTCATGACCTGTACCTCACCGGGTACCGGGGTCACGCTGCAACGAGGAAAATGGCTTGGCGTTCCCGGTCTAGGTCTATCTGCAGCGGGTGAAGCGGCTAGTGCGACATTGGCCGCGCTCTTGGCCGGATTTAATCGACACACCAATCCTTGGGAGTTTGTCTGCACCGTACTGCTTGATCGTCGCTACGGGCTACCCAATCCCGCCGATACGAGCATCCGCGCTCACACCGAGCGCCTTGCGATATGGTTATTCGTGTATGCCGTACGCAATAGTGAAGGCAGCGCCAAGGAAGCCAGGTTATCCGCGTTCCTGGTGCGCGAAGACTTACGCCGCCGAATCAACGAGAAATTGGCTGACCGCAGTGCGCCTCCTGAAGCTCGCGCACTCAATGCCATCACGCTGATGACGGTTCATGGGAGTAAAGGGCTTGAGTTTGACGCCGTCCACGTCACGGACGTTAACAAATCAGCCTACGGGAAAGAGATACCCTGGGATCACGATCCACGCTCGACGCAACTGATCCCGCCCGAAGTGCTTAACAGCACACTGGCAGAGCATCAGTTCGAAGAGGCTGTAGAGCGCAACAATCTGCTATACGTTGCCCTGTCCCGTGCTCGCGACCAGCTTTTTCTCTATGAGACGAACTCTCGGGATCGACCTCACGCTCTCGCCACTGCAAATGCTTTACTTGACCGCCGCACAGGCTTAACCCCTCCTGCGACCGTCATGCCTGCCTTTGCAAGCAGTGCAACCGCAACAACTCCTCTGGCCATCGATTACAGTGCATTTGAGTCCTACTTGAGTTGTCCGCTGCATTACCACTACCGGTATGAGCTCGACCTCACCGCCGAGCAGGACATCGACATATCCATCCGGGCTCGCTGGGCCGTCATGGAAGCACTTCAATCCACTCTCAAAGGCATGTCAGCGCAGGTGGCGTTTAACAATGCATGGGAAAACCATGACCTTCCGGAATTCGCACTTGATCAGGCGCTTTACTCGGATGCGGTCAAAGCTTGCAACAAGGGCCTGCAGATCATTCACGACACCGGTAGTACGATCGTAGAAGGACTGCATGCGGACATACATGGCGTTCGTATACAGCTGCCGTGGATGCTCCAGGCGAACACACCACAGGGCATTGAGCTTCACTGGTTACGCACGCATGCCGGCGTAGAAACAACTTCGCGCCACTTCCGCCCTCTGATGCTGGCAATGACCACGTTGAAGGCAAAATCTGGCACGGTGCATTCGCTGATCAGCGAGAAGATCAAAAGAGACACCCCCTCCAAAGCTCCCCAGAGCACTGCTGTGCACAAGATGGCTCCGCTGTTTTCCTCAGGATACAGAGGCGCAAAAAAAGGCTGGCTATGCCGGCGCTGCCCCTACCTAAGCATCTGCGAAAACCGACCTTAAACGGGCTTCTCTCTACACGCCGTTGCACCAGAAAGCAGTGGCTCTGCTCATTCGCGCAAGCGGATTTGTGGGGTGCCTGGGCGATTGGAGCACGTGGATGCCTCGATGCTAGGTCGGGCGCATGCAGTGCTTTGAGGGCAGTTCAAGAGTGCTGCGAGAGAGTCGCTTGAAGGTGGGGCAGGATTTCGGGGAGGAAAAGAGAATGGGGATTTTTGACAACCAACTGACTATTTTTTGCTAATTAGCAAAACCTGGAACTCGTCTACACACAGTTTTTTACGCAGACGGCGGGAACGGTTGGTCGCCATGAAACAATCCTCTTAAGTAATAACGCGCGGCACTTTACCAGTTCCACCGCGAAACTGCCTGAATAAAACCCGAAAAATCGCCGCACTGACAGGCATTGTTAGGCACATGGGCAGCATGCGTGGTGCATAATGCGCGCTATATTTTTCCATACCGGGGCCGTCACCCTATTGCGCTCTGGTTTTTTTCACCCCTCGCCTGCAGGGTTTCAGTGCAAATGACCACATCTCTACGTTCACTGCTGTTCGCCGGCCTGCTGCTGCCACTGGCCATGCCGGCCCACGCCGCCCCCGTCAACACCACCCTTTCGCCCAAGGTGCAACAGGCCCTCAAGACCAACAAGCTCGACGGCTCCGCGCTGTCGCTGGTGATGCTGCCGCTCAATGGTCCGGGCACACCCACGGTGTTCAACGCCGATGTGTCGGTCAACCCGGCCTCGACCATGAAACTGGTCACCACTTATGCCGCGCTGGAAATGCTCGGTCCGACCCACCAGTGGAAAACCGAGTTCTACACCGACGGCACCCTGAGCAACGGCACCCTCAACGGCAACCTGTACCTCAAGGGCGGCGGCGACCCCAAGCTGAACATGGAAAAACTCTGGCTGCTGATGCGCGACCTGCGCGCCAACGGCGTACAGACCATCAATGGCGACCTGGTGCTGGACCGCAGCCACTTCGTGCAGCCCCAGCTTCCCCAGTTCAACGACGACGGCGGCGATGAAAACAAGCCGTTCCTGGTCAAGCCCGACTCCCTGCTGGTCAACCTCAAGGCCTTGCGCTTCGTGGCACGCAACGATGGCGGCAAGGTCCTGGTATCGGTAGAGCCGCCCATCGCCAGCATCCGCATCGACAACCAGGTCAAGGCGGTACCGGGCAACCAGTGCAAGGGCGAAGTGCGCTACAACCCGGTGACCCAGGCCGACGGCGTCAGCGTGGTGGTCAGCGGCCAGTTGGCTGACGGCTGCAACTCCCAGACCTACCTGGCACTGCTCGACCACCAGACCTACGCCGCCGGCGCGGTACGTGCCATCTGGAACGAACTGGGCGGGCGCATCATGGGGGCTGACCGGGTTGCCGAAGTTCCCAAGAGTGCACGCCTGCTGGCCCGCGCATTCTCCCCGGACCTGGTGGAGGTGATCCGCGACATCAACAAGTACAGCAACAACACCATGGCCCAGCAACTGTTCCTGAGCCTGGGCGCGCAGTACCGCACCGATGCCGACGGCGACGATGCCCGTGCCGCACAGCGTGTGGTGCGCCAGTGGCTGGCGAAGAAAGGCATCACCGCGCCGCATCTGGTCATGGAGAACGGTTCAGGGCTGTCGCGTGCCGAGCGTGTCAGCGCCAGGGAAATGGCCACCCTGCTGCAGGCAGCCTGGAAGAGCCCCTACGCTGCCGAATTCATCAGTTCGATGCCGCTGACCGGCATGGACGGCACCATGCGCAAGCGCCTCAAGCGCACCGCCATGACCGGTGAAGCACACATCAAGACCGGCACCCTGAATACGGTGCGTGCCATCGCCGGCTTCAGCCGCGACAGCAACGGCAACACCTGGGCAGTGGTGGCAATTCTCAACGACCCCAAACCCTGGGGCGCCTCGGCAGTGCTCGACCAGGTGCTGCTGGACCTGTACCGCCAGCCAAAGCTCAACAGCAGTACCGCAGCGCTGCAACCCTGAGCCGGGCTCAGGGCTCCACCCGGGCATGTAGGCGGTGGCTGCAAGGTAGCCACCCCCCACACGCCTGATCACATCCTGCGCGCCATCAGCGCGCCTGGATGCGCCATGCGCGGTGGATCTTGCTGTTGCGCGCGAAGTCCGGGTCCAGGGTCTGGGCGGTGATCTCCTCGACCGCGTAACGCTCCTGCAGGTGTTCGTCGAGCTGGAACTTGCGGAAGTTGTTGGAGAAATACAGCACGCCACCCGGTGCCAGGCGCGCAACGGCCAGGTCAAGTAGCTCCACATGGTCACGCTGCACGTCGAACACCCCTTCCATGCGCTTGGAGTTGGAGAAGGTCGGCGGGTCGATGAAGATCAGCTCGTACTCCTCGCGGCAGGCCTGCAGCCACGCCATCACGTCGCCCTGCTCCAGGCGGTTCTTGTCCGAAAAGCCGTTGAGCGAGAAGTTGCGCCGCGCCCAATCCAGGTAGGTTTTCGACAGGTCGACACTGGTGGTGCTGCGCGCGCCACCCTTGGCCGCATGCACGCTGGCCGTGGCGGTATAGCAGAACAGGTTGAGGAAGCGTTTGCCGGCCGCCTCGCGCTGGATGCGCATGCGCATCGGGCGATGGTCGAGGAACAGCCCGGTATCGAGGTAGTCGGTCAGGTTGACCAGCAGCTTGACGCCGCCTTCGCTCACCTCGGTGAACTGACCCTGGCTGCTCTGGCGCTCGTACTGCTTGGTGCCGGATTGCCGCTCGCGCCGCTTGATCACCACGCGGCTCTGGTCGATGTTCAGCGCCTGGGGGATCGCCGCCAGGGCATCGAACAGACGCGCCTGGGCTTTTTCCGGGTCGATCGAACGCGGCGCGGCGTACTCCTGAACATGCACCCAGTCATGGTAGAGGTCGATGGCCAGCGCGTATTCCGGCATGTCGGCATCGTAGACGCGATAGCAGGTTATGTTCTCGCGCTTGGCCCACTTGCCCAGTTGCTTGAGGTTCTTCTGCAGGCGGTTGGCGAACATCTGCCCGCCTTCGCTCAGACGCGCCGGCTCGCTGGCGACTGAAACCACGGGCTCGCTCGGCTCGCTGCCCCGCTCGCGCTCTGGCTGACGACGCTCGCCGGTGACGAACTGATCGGGCTGCACCCTGATCAGCAGCAGCTTGCACGGCAGCGCGCCGTTCCAGAAGGCGTACTGCTTGTGGCTGCGAATACCCATGCGCTTGCCCAGATCGGGCGCGCCGGTGAATACCGCCGCCTCCCAGTTCAGGCAGGCCTGGCGCAGGCGCTCGCCCAGGTTCTGGTAGAGATACAGCAGGCTGGCCTCATCACCCAGACGCTCACCGTAGGGTGGGTTGCAGATTACCAGGCCCTTCTGGTTCTGGTCGGGACGCGGCTCGAAGCTGCCCACTTCGCCCTGGTAGATCTTGATCCAGTCGCTCAGGCCCGCACGCTCGACGTTGTTGCGCCCTGGCTGGATCAGCCGCGGATCGGCCTCGTAGCCGCGGATCCACAGCGGCGGACGTGCCAGCCCGGCTTCGGCGCGCGCCTTGGCCTCGTCGTGCAGCTTGCGCCACAGCGCCGGCACGTGACCAAGCCAGGCGCTGAAGCCCCAGCGCTCGCGGCGCAGGTTCGGCGCGATATCGGCGGCAATCATCGCCGCCTCCACCAGGAAGGTGCCCACACCGCACATCGGGTCGGCCAGCGCGCCGCCCTGGGCGGCAATACGCGGCCAGCCGGCACGGATCAGCACGGCGGCGGCAAGGTTTTCCTTCAGTGGCGCAGCCCCCTGCTGCAGACGGTAGCCTCGCTGGTGCAGGCTGTGGCCGGACAGGTCCAGGGACAGAATCGCCTCGCCGCGTTCCAGGCGCAGGTGCACACGCAGATCGGGGTTGAGCTTGTCTACCGAAGGCCGCTCGCCCGCCGCGTTGCGCAGCTTGTCGACGATGGCATCCTTGACCTTGAGCGCGCCGAAGTGGGTGTTGTCGATGCCCGAGCCGTGCCCGCTGAACTCCACGGCCAGGCTGCCAGTGGCTTCCAGGTGATCCTGCCAGTCGACGGCGTTGACCCCGTCATACAGGTCATCGGCGTTCTTCATGTTGAAGCGCTTGAGCACCAGCAGTACGCGGTTGCCCAGACGCGACCAGAGGCACAGGCGATAGGCGGTTTCCATGTCGGCTTCGCCGCGAATGGCCGAGGTGTGCTCTCGCACATCCTCCAGGCCCAGCCCACGGGCTTCTTCGGCAAGCAGGCCTTCCAGGCCCTTGGGGCAGGTGAGATAGAGTTCGAAACGGTCCGACATGAGTAATCCAAGCCTTGAGCAATAGGTGAAAAGGCAAGCGCATCGCCCCTTCGCTGTTTGATCGAACGCCTTCCAGCAGGCGTTCGAATGGCGCTGACATGGCGCCGGGCCGCCGGACAACGGCCATTTACCCCAGGGTAAAAAGGCTTTGATCGTCCGGCAGAATGAAAAATTCTAGTAAAACTGCGACTTTTTATGACCCTTCGTCGTTTTGAGCCCCTGCGTTGGAAGTGATTCTCAACGATGGCGTTCTGACCTGAGCCATGAGCAAAGCCTGATCATAGCTGGCTTTGCCTTCATTTCGCCGCTGAAGCAATTTTTTACTTATCCCCTGACCCTTGGAAAGGTTACGTCCTTATGACAAAACGATCATTCACACTGTGACCTGCATTGGTTAGAACTCGTATCAGGTTGTCCTGCAACGGGGCAACACTTCCAGCTCGCCACGCCGGCAGCGAGCGCATAACCGGCAGAACGATTCTGCCCGGCCTCAGCCGAGGCCGACGGGACATTACAGTCAACAAGTGAGGGCAACACCCTATGAGAAGACTTAAGCGTGATCCGTTGGAAAGAGCATTTTTACGTGGCTACCAATATGGGGTCACCGGCAAATCCCGCGAGCTTTGCCCTTTTACTCTACCGTCAGTACGCCAAGCCTGGGTCAACGGCTGGCGCGAGGGACGTGGCGACAACTGGGACGGTATGACCGGCACTGCGGGTATCCATAGACTCAACGAACTTCACGCCGTTGGCTGAACGAGGATCTGAATTCTAGTCACCATGCACGCTCTATCCGAGCGGCGGGCTGCGGCCCAGGGGCCCCTTTTGAGGGGCCCTTTTTTATGCCCGCTCAGCGTGGCCCCATGGCGGCGATGGCGTCCACCGACTCGCGAATCAGCGCAGGCCCCTTGTAGATGAACCCGGAGTAGATCTGCACAAGGCTTGCACCGGCTGCGATCTTCTCGGCGGCGTGCTTGCCTTCGGTGATACCGCCTGCTGCGATGATCGGCAGCTTGCCACCCAGTTCGGCGGCCAGCATGCGCACCGTGTGGGTACTCTTGTCGCGTACCGGGGCGCCCGACAGCCCACCGGCCTCGTCAGCATGCGCCAGGCCTTCCACGCCTTCGCGGCTGAGGGTGGTGTTGGTCGCGATCACTGCGTCCATGCCAGTGGCCAGCAAAGCCGACGCCACCTGTGCGGTTTCCTCATCGCTCATGTCCGGGGCAATCTTGATGGCCAGTGGTACGCGCTTGGCATGGGTCAGGGCCAACGCCTCACGGCGCTCGGCCAGGGCCTGGAGCAGTTGCTTGAGCGAATCGCCAAACTGCAGGCTGCGCAGGCCCGGGGTGTTGGGCGAACTGACGTTGACGGTGACGTAGCTGGCGTGACCGTAGACCTTCTCCAGGCAGATCAGGTAATCGTCCACTGCCCGCTCCACCGGGGTATCGAAGTTCTTGCCGATATTGATGCCCAGCACGCCATGGTAATTGGCCGCACGCACACGCTCGAGCAGATGGTCGACGCCCAGGTTGTTGAAGCCCATGCGGTTGATGATCGCCTCGGCTTCAGGCAGGCGGAACAGCCGCGGCTTGGGATTGCCTGGCTGCGGGCGCGGGGTCACGGTGCCGATCTCGACGAAACCGAAGCCCAGTTGAGCGAAGCCGTCGATGGCGGCACCGTTCTTGTCCAGCCCCGCTGCCAGCCCGACCGGGTTGGCGAACTGCAAGCCCATGACGGTTACCGGCAACTGCGCCGGCGCCTTGGTCAACAGCCCGTTGAGGCCCAGGCGCCCACCTGCACCGATCAGGTCCAGCGACAGGTCGTGGGAGGTTTCCGGGGACAGTTTGAACAGCAGCTGGCGGGCCAGGGTATACATGGGCAGGCTTAGCTCGAGGTGTGGGAAGGCAGCGATTATAGCGGTGCAGCCGCCACGAAGACAGGCCCGCGTACGCCTTGCACCCACCGCCCGATCAAATCGCAGGCAAAGAAAAGCCCGGCCGGAGCCGGGCTTTTCTCAAGCGTCAGACCAATTACTTGGCTTGGGCTTCTACTTGAGCTTCAACGCGACGGTTGACAGCGCGACCAGCTTCGGTGGCGTTGTCAGCTACCGGACGGGTCTCACCGTAGCCAACCGATTCAACGCGGTTCGACTCAACACCGTACTGGTTGGTCAGAACCTGCTTCACGGCGTTTGCACGACGCTCGGACAGCTTCTGGTTGTAAGCGTCAGGACCGACGGAGTCAGTGTGACCTTCAACAGTGGTGGTGGTGGATGGGTACTGCTTCATGAAGTCAGCCAGGTTCTTGATGTCGCCGTAGCTGTTTGGCTTGACGACCGACTTGTCGAAGTCGAACTTGACGTCCAGCTCTACACGAACGACTTCAGCAACAGCCGGGCAGCCATCAGCGTCAACGGTGACGTTGGCTGGGGTGTCAGGGCACTTGTCGACGTTGTCGCACACGCCATCGTTGTCGCTGTCGGAGCAGACTTCAGCTACTGGAGCTGGCGCAGGAGTCGGTGCAACCTTGCCACCGCTACCACCGAAGTTCAGACCCAGACCCAGGGATGGGCCCCACTCGGTGTTGCCGTTGTCGATGTTGTACATCGCTTCAACGCCAGCACGGGCGAACAGGTTGTCGGTGATGTACCACTTGGCGCCAGCGCCCAGGTTGGCGAAGGTGGAGTGATCGCGACCGTTACGGGTAGCTTGGCCCAGGCTCTCGTGAGCGAAACCAGCCGATACGTAAGGACGGATTGCGTCACCAACGGTACCCAGGTGGTAGGTGGCGTCCAGCTTGGCCTTGGAACCTTTGATGTCCTTGTTGAACACGTCGCCACGAGCGTTGTGAGTCTCGTTGTAGCCCAGGTCCAAGGACACGTCGTCGGTCAGGAAGTAACCGAGGCGAACACCAGGATTGGTGCCGTCGTTCTTGAAGTTACGCTCGCTGTCGTAGTACTGCTTGGTGACGTTGCCTTCAATTTCGACTGCGCCTTGGCCTTGTGCCAGAGCGCCGAAGGAAGTTGCGGCAACAAAAGAACCAATGGCCAAGCCCAAGGTGTTTTTCAATTTCATCCGTTAAATCCCCATCTGGTGATTGTTAAGTAGTCCCACCAAACCCGGGGGACAACTCGTCGACAAGTTTAGCAGACCTTGTCGATACGTTAGAGATATTTGCGACTCACTAAGTTTCGGTGAGGCCCGCAAATTTCTCGCGTAGCTTGTCGAGCGCACGCTTGTAGCGCATTTTCGTGGCGCTCAGGCCCATGTGCATGATGTCGGCGATCTCCTGGAACTCCAGCTCTGCGACAAATCGTAGCACCAGGATTTCGCGGTCGATCGGGTTCACATGAACCAGCCATTTATCCAGCCCGCCTTTCTCTTCCGGTTTGGGGGCCTTCTCTTCAGAGGCCTCCTCGAGCGGATCGAGACTTAGCGCATCCATCAAACGACGTTTGCGCCGCTCCTTGCGGTACTGGGTGATGCATTCGTTGTAGGTGATGCTGTAGAGCCAGGTCTTGAATTTCGACTTGCCTTCGAAATTCTTCAGGCCGTACAGCACCTTCAACATCACCTCCTGACAGACATCGTCAGCATCCCGATCGTTCCCCAGATAACGTGCACACACGTTAAAAAGGGTCCGCTGGTAGCGCCGCATGAGCTCTTCATAGGCGCGAGTAACATGAAAAAGCTCCTCATGCGAACGCGCCACCAACTCCTCATCAGTGAGCTCGCGGGGGTCGTAACGCATGGGCAGCGAGTGAACTTTATTCAAAACAAATCTGGCCGACAGTCAGGTCATTGTCGCCGCTCGCCCTGCCTGGGCGATTTTGCGGCGGCATACATTAGCAGGATTTGCCCGGTTAGCGGCTACTGACCCGCTGCTCCAGGAGGATCCGGTTAGACAGCGATACCAGTTCACCCTCGTCGGTGAGCACGGTCGTCTTGACCGTGCCGATCTCTTCGATCTGCCCCTCGACCTCGCCAATCTGGACCTGCTGGCCGACCTGATAGAGCTCACGTACGTAAATTCCAGCCAGGATCTGCCCGGCGATTTCACGGCTGCCCAGGCCCATGGCCAGCGCAACTGCCAGACCAACGGTAATCAACCCGATGACAATCACGTGGTTGAGCAGGTCGGTCTTGACCTCCAACTGGCTGATGGCCACCGAAATGCTGATGATGATGACCAGGCCCTGGGCGATACGCCCGACCCCTGCGGCGTATTCCAGGCCGATGCCCTCGGCGGCACCGCGCACCAGGCCGTTGACGATCTGGGCCAGCAGCACACCGGCCAGCAGCACCAGCGCACCGCCAAACACCTTGGGCAGGTACAGCGCCAGCATGTCCAGGGTCGCCGAAACACGTTCAAGCCCCAGGGATTCGGCGGCCGAAACCAGGAAGATCAGCAGCACGAACCAGTAGACGATCTTGCCGATCAGCGTCGAGATCGGCACCTGGATGCCCACCCGGCTGAGCATCTTGGTCAGGCCGGTGCCGCCCATCAGGCGATCCAGGCCAAGCTTGGCCAGCAGCTTGGACAACAGGGTATCGAGCAGCTTGGCAACCACAAAGCCCAGCAGCACCACCACCAGCGCCCCAAACAGGTTGGGGATGAAGTTGGCGACTTTGGTCCACAAGGCGGTCATCGCCGCCACCAAGCTCTGGGTCCAGAGATCAAGTTCCATAATCAATCAGCCTTATCAGCTTTACGGGCAGAAGCGTTACGACGCACCGGCGCGACATGCGCCGAGCCATTGTTCACGGCGATCATCAGCGCCTGGCTCCAACGGCCGAGCAGGCTGAACAGATCGCCCGCGCCTACCTGACGGTTGGCGGTCTTGAGGACCCGGCCCAGGCAGGCGTCGTCGTCGCGGTCTTTGCCGGACGGCGAGGCCTTGAGCAGGTCCCGCAGGGATTCTTCAAACGGATCGTGCATGGGCACCTCGCGCAATGTCTGTCAAAGACGAGACGCTCATAGGGCGGGTCACATGAACAATCTGCGCAAATGTTGTAGGAAATTTCAAGAAAGTGCCCCTATACCCAGCGAAGACGGCGAAACAGCCACCATTGGCCCAGGGCCAGCACGAGCACCAGCAAGCTGGCATAAAGGAAGCCGTAGGGGTTTTCCGAACCCGGAATGCCCCCCACGTTGATGCCCAGCAAGCCGGTCAGAAAGCTCATGGGCAGGAAGATACAGGTGATGATTCCGAAGCGGTACATGGTCTTGTTCATGCGTTCGCTCAGGCGCCGGTCCTCGCTTTCAAGCACCAGCGCCACGCGCTCGCGGGTCAGTTCCAGCTCTTCGAGGTAGCGGATCAGGCTGTTGTTGAGCTCGTTCCAGTAGTCGGCATCGTCCGGCGCGAACCAAGGCCATTTGTTGCGCGCCAGCTGCGCATAGATTTCCCGCTGCGGCGCCAGGAACCGACGCAGGCCGGCGGCGCGTCGCCGCATCTGCTGCAGGCTGCCGTGCTCAGGCGTATACCGTTCGTCGGATTCGAGTTTTTCTTCCTCTTCATCCACCACTTCGGACAGGTCCGACACCAGCGCCTGGACCTTTTCGGTCAGCAACTGGGCCAGGCTCAGCAACAGCTCTGAGGCCGTGGTCGGGCCACGCCCCTCGTCCAGTTGCTGAAGCAGCTCGTCGGTGGCGCGCAGCGGCCGCAGGCGCAGCGAAATCACCCGCTGCGCCTGGGCGAAGATGCGCACCGACACCATGTCTTCGGGTTCGGCGCCCGGGTTGAGGTTGACCCCGCGCAGAAACAACAACATCTGCGCATCCGGTAAAGGCACCAGGCGCGGCCGGGTGTTTTCCTCCAGCAGCAGGTCACAGGCGAAGGGGCTCAGGCCGCTGTCATGGCGCAGCCAGGTCTGGGTTTGCGGGTGGCTGCGATCCCAGTGCAGCCACAGGCTCTGCTCCGGCTGCAACTGCAGATCGTCCAGTTCGGTTCGAGCGATCGAACGCGCACCGCCCTTGCCATCGAGTACCAGGGCATGCACCAGCCCCCACTGCGCGTTTTCTTCCTCGAACATCCCTACCCCACGCACCGTCAGCGAAAATTACTCGGGCATCTTCAATGGGCTGGGCGACACGATGACACCGTTGTTGTCAGCGTACACGTACTCCCCCGGCCGGAAGGTCACACCAGCGAACGTGACCACCACGTTCAGGTCACCAATGCCGCGCTTGCCGGTCTTCATCGGGTGGCTGGCCAGCGCCTGCACACCCAGATTGGTTTGCGCCAGCGCATCCACGTCACGCACGCAACCGTAGATCACCAGCCCTTCCCAGCCATTCTTGGCGGCCTTCTCGGCAATCATGTCACCCAGCAGCGCCCGGCGCAGCGAACCGCCGCCGTCGACCACCAGCACCTTGCCCTTGCCATCCAGGTCGGCTTGCGCCTTTACCAGCGAGTTGTCCTCGAAGCACTTGACGGTGACGATCTGACCGCCGAACGAATCGCGGCCGCCGAAGTTGCTGAACATCGGCTCCAGCACCTGCACCAGTTCCGGGTAGGCGTCACACAAGTCGGGGGTAAGGTAATGCATGGGAAACTCCTGTCGATGGCCAATTGAATGGAAAGCGGATTTCACACGTTCACTGAAAATACGAAGCCGGCGCACCGGCGTTTAACCAAGGCTACACGCCGACGGGCTGCGGGTCACCTGTCTCGGCCGGGGCCAGCATGGCCTGCGGGTCGCTCAGCCAGCGCTCCACCAGCGGCCACACCTGGGCCTGGGCCGGTTTGCTGACCAGCATATCGACATGACCGAAATTGTCGAAGCCTTCCTCGCGCCCCAGCCGCACGAAACGCTTGTGCTCGCTGCCTATTTGCTCGAACAACTTGCGACAGGCCCACACCGGGTCCTGGTGATCTCCGGCCCCAGCCACCGCCAGCACCGGCACGCGAACCTCGGCAAGCCCGGCCCACCAGTCGCTCTGCTTGTCGCCAAAGCGTCCGAACAGGCCGAACCAGCGCATGCTTTCCAGCGCCAGGCCGATGGGCTCATCTTCGGGCCCGCGCTTGAGCCGCGAACCTGACAGGTGTGCAAAGCGCTTGAGCAGCAGGCGCCCGCCCCACTCCACCGGTGGGATTTTCAATGGCCAGTAGGTACGGCTGACCTGAGTGCCGAAAAAGGCCGCACTGGCGACCTGCTCCTGGGCCAGGTAAGCCCCGCCCAATGCTGCCGCCAGCGTGGTACCGCCCAGCGAGTGGCCAAGCCAGTGCGGGGTGCGCCCGCTCACCTCGCACACGAACGCGGCAATTGCCGGCAGATCGTAACGGGCATAGTCCGCCACACGGTTGTGGCGGTAGTCGCGGTTGCGGGGTGACAGCCCATGGCCGCGCATTTCCGGTATCCACACGTCGAAACCGGCGCGTGCCAGGGTCGCGCCCAGGCCGATACCGCGCGGCGAGAACCAGAAGCGCCGGTTGGAAAAGCTGCCATGCAACAGGATGACCGGGGCACCGCGCACCTCGCTCTGGTCGGCCATGCCAAGGCGTGTCAGCGCCAGCTCGACCGTACGGTCGGGGCTGTTGCCGGCCTTGAGCCGATACACATCTTCGCTGAGGTCGCCGCGCCGCTCGGCACTGAGCAGGGCAACGGGAAAAAGAGTACTGCTGCTTTGCATAGGTTACTTGCACAAAAAAGGGCGAGCCCATCACTGGATCACGCCCTGAAAATCCGTTGAAGCGGCCGCCCGACGCCTCCTGGCTGGCGGCCGCTCCTCTTCAGCGCATCAGGCCTGGGCCTGGCCCTCGGCCAGGAAGAACCAGGTTTCGAGCACCGAGTCAGGGTTCAGCGAGACGCTTTCGATGCCCTGCTCCATCAGCCACTTGGCCAGGTCAGGGTGGTCGGAAGGGCCCTGGCCGCAGATACCGATGTACTTGCCGGCCTTGTTGCAGGCCTGGATGGCGTTGGCCAGCAGCTTCTTGACCGCAGGGTTACGCTCGTCGAACAGGTGCGCAATGATGCCGGAGTCGCGGTCCAGGCCCAGGGTCAGCTGGGTCAGGTCGTTGGACCCGATGGAGAACCCGTCGAAGTACTCGAGGAACTCATCGGCCAGGATCGCGTTGGAGGGCAGCTCGCACATCATGATCACACGCAGGCCGTTGACGCCACGGCCCAGGCCGTTCTCGGCCAGCAGGTCGACCACCTGGCTGGCTTCGCCCAGGGTCCGTACGAACGGCACCATGATCTCGACGTTGGTCAGGCCCATTTCGTCGCGCACGCGCTTGAGTGCACGGCACTCGAGCTCGAAGCAGTCACGGAACGATTCGCTGATGTAGCGCGAGGCGCCACGGAAGCCCAGCATCGGGTTTTCTTCTTCCGGCTCGTACAGCTTGCCGCCGATCAGGTTGGCGTACTCGTTGGACTTGAAGTCCGACAGGCGCACGATGACCTTCTTCGGCCAGAACGCTGCGGCCAGGGTGCTGATGCCCTCGACCAGCTTCTCGACGTAGAAACCGACCGGATCGCCGTAGCCGGCAATGCGCTTGTCGACGCTTTCCTTGAGCTCGGCCGGCAGGCCGGCATAGTTGAGCAGTGCCTTGGGGTGCACGCCGATCATGCGGTTGATGATGAATTCCAGGCGCGCCAGGCCGACACCGGCGTTGGGCAGCTGGGCAAAATCGAATGCGCGATCCGGGTTGCCGACGTTCATCATGATCTTGAACGGCAGGTCGGGCATGGCATCTACCGAGTTCTGGCGAATGTCGAAGCCCAGCTCGCCTTCGAAGATGAAGCCGGTATCGCCTTCGGCGCACGACACGGTCACGCCCTGGCCATCCTTGAGCAGCTGGGTGGCGTTGCCGCACCCGACCACCGCTGGAATGCCCAGTTCACGGGCAATGATCGCGGCGTGGCAGGTACGCCCGCCACGGTTGGTGACAATGGCGCTGGCGCGCTTCATCACCGGTTCCCAGTCCGGGTCGGTCATGTCGGACACCAGCACGTCGCCGGGCTGGACCTTGTCCATCTCCGAAACGTCCTTGATGATCCGCACCTTGCCGGCGCCGATGCGCTGGCCGATGGCACGGCCTTCCACCAGCACGGTGCCGGTTTCCTTGAGCAGGTAGCGCTCCATGACGTTGGCCTGGGCGCGGCTCTTCACGGTTTCAGGGCGCGCCTGCACGATGTACAGCTTGCCGTCGTCACCGTCCTTGGCCCACTCGATGTCCATCGGGCACTTGTAGTGCTGCTCGATGATCATGGCCTGCTTGGCCAGCTCGCTGACCTCTTCGTCGCTCAGGCAGAAACGGGTGCGGTCGGCCTTGTCGACATCGACGGTCTTGACCGAACGACCGGCCTTGGCCTCGTCGCCGTAGATCATCTTGATGGCCTTGCTGCCCAGGTTGCGGCGCAGGATGGCCGGGCGCCCGGCTTGCAGGGTGCCCTTGTGCACGTAGAATTCGTCGGGGTTGACTGCGCCCTGCACGACGGTTTCGCCCAGGCCGTAGGCGCCGGTGATGAACACCACGTCACGGAAACCCGACTCGGTGTCCAGGGTGAACATCACGCCGGCGGTGCCGGTTTCGGAACGCACCATGCGCTGCACGCCGGCCGACAGGGCCACCAGCTTGTGGTCGAAGCCCTGGTGCACGCGGTAGGAAATGGCGCGGTCGTTGAACAGCGAGGCGAACACTTCCTTGGCCGCGCGGATCACGTTGTCCACGCCGCGGATGTTCAGGAAGGTTTCCTGCTGCCCGGCAAACGAGGCGTCCGGCAGGTCTTCGGCAGTGGCCGAGGAACGCACGGCGACAGCCATGTTCGGGTTGCCCTGGGACATTTCGGCGAAGGCGGTACGGATTTCGGTGTTCAGCCGCTCGGGGAATTCGGCTTCCATGATCCACTGGCGGATCTGTGCGCCGGTGCGGGCCAGGGCATTGACGTCATCCACATCCAGCGCGTCGAGGGCGGCATGGATCTGGGCGTTCAGGCCGCTCTGCTCGAGAAAGTCACGATACGCCTGAGCCGTAGTGGCAAAGCCGCCGGGGACCGATACACCGGCGCCCGCGAGATTACTGATCATCTCTCCGAGGGATGCGTTCTTGCCCCCCACATGCTCTACATCATGGACGCCGAGCTTATCGAGGGAAACTACGTACTCTACCAAGGTGATCTCTCCACTAACTGTGTTGGAAAAGCTCATGACGCCGGTCAGTTCGCTGTGACCGTACCGGGCGTTTGTGGCCTGGACCTGGAAAATAAGTGAGAATGCCGACCAGGGATGTTCGGCAAACCGAACGTATCATATCCAAGAATCGTCACCAGCTTAAGGCCCAAGGCGCAAATGAAACGATCTGCTTTCTTTATTTCCGACGGCACCGGCATCACTGCCGAAACGCTGGGACAAAGCTTGTTGGCACAATTCGAGAGCATCGGGTTCAACAAGTTCACGCGACCGTACATCGACACCGTGGACAAAGCGCGCACCATGGTACAGCAAATCAATACCGCCGCAGAACGCGACGGCGTGCGCCCGATCATCTTCGATACCATCGTCAACCAGGATATCCGCGAGATCCTGGCCACCTCCAACGGCTTCATGATCGACATCTTCTCGACCTTCCTGGCGCCGCTGGAACAGGAGCTGACCGCCCATTCGTCGTATTCGGTGGGCAAATCGCACTCGATCGGCGGCAACTCCAACTACATGGAGCGCATCGAGGCGGTGAACTTCGCCCTGGACAACGACGACGGTGCGCGCACCCACTACTACGACAAGGCCGACCTGATCCTGGTGGGCGTATCGCGCTGCGGCAAGACCCCCACCTGCCTGTACATGGCCATGCAGTTCGGCATTCGCGCAGCCAACTACCCGCTGACCGAAGACGACATGGAGCGCCTGCAGTTGCCACCGGCCTTGAAGAACCACCAGCACAAGCTGTTCGGCCTGACCATCGACCCCGACCGCCTCACTGCCATTCGCCACGAGCGCAAGCCCAACAGCCGCTACGCCAGCTTTGCCCAGTGCGAGTTCGAGGTGCGCGAAGTGGAGAACCTGTTCCGGCGCGAGAACATTCCCAACATCAACTCCACGCATTTTTCGGTGGAAGAGATATCCGCCAAGATCCTGGTGGAGAAAGGCGTGGAGCGGCGCTTCAAGTAAGCCGCCCGGCCGGCCTTGCCGGCGCAACGGCCCACCCCGCCAAAAGAAAGCCCCGGCACAGGCCGGGGCTTCTTTTTACCTGCTACACACTCACGACGGCACCGCCGCCGACTGCCCGCTCAGCGCCAGGTCAACCAGCTCGCGGTTGGCCACCGCGTACATGGCGTAATCGGTGCCGGTGGCCGCACGCAGCTCATCGAGCATCGCGCGCCAGCGCTCCACCATCACCGCATGCTGCGCCAGCCACAAGGCAACCCGCGCATCCATGTCGGCAGGCGCATCGACCATCTGCAACACGGAGATGGTGATGGCGCGCTGCTGCAGGTCGATGTCATCGCGAAACGCTTCACGTGCCAGTGCCTGCCAGTTGTTCTCCACCGGCAGGTTGCTGATTTCCTGCAGGTACCAGGTCAGGTCCAGCGCGCTGCCCACGGCGAAGAACGCCTTGGCCACCTCGGCCGGGTCCTGGCCGGTCACATCGGAGGCCTCGATGATCGGCAACAGGGTGTACAGGTGCGTAGTGCCAGCCACCATGCGCGCCAGCAGCTCCGGCACGCCGGCTTCGACGAAGCCCTGGTAGCGGGTCATCCAGCGCTCGCGGGTCGGCCCCTCCAGCAGTTCGTCCAGCTTGAGCCCCAGCGCCGCGATCTTGGGCCCGAAGTGGGCCACGTCACGCCCGGCATCCTGCTCGTTGCGACGGCTGCGCAGGAACCAGCGGGTGGCCCGGCGGCCCAGGCGCATCAGCTCGTCCATCAGCGTCAGCTGCACTTCGGCGGGCACCAGGTAGTCCAGCGCCTCGATCTGGCGGAACCAGTGCGGCAGGTGGAAGATGTCGCGCACGATCACGTAGGCACCGGCCACGTTCGCCGGGCTCATGCCCGTGGACTCCTTGAGCCGCTGCACGAAGGTGATGCCCATGTTGTTGACCAGGTCGTTGGCGATCTGGGTGCTGACGATCTCGCGCTTGAGGCGATGGCGACGCATGGCCTCGGCGAACTTGTTCACCAGCGACGGCGGGAAGGCCGTCTCCATGTCGCGGGTCAGATAGTCGTCATCCGGCACCAGCGACTGCAGCAGGGCTTCCTTGAGGTCGATCTTGCTGTACGAGATCAGCACCGACAGCTCGGCCCGGGTCAAGCCCTGGTTGGCCGCAATGCGCTCGGCCAGTTGCTCTTCTGTAGGCAGGAACTCGATGGCCCGGTCCAGCTTGCCGCGACTTTCCAGGTCGGCCATCAGGCGCTTGTACTCGGAAATCCGCTCACGCGCCCGGCGCGCCGCCAGCGACAGTGCCTGGGTCTGCTTGTAGTTGTTGCCCAGCACCAGCGCAGACACTTCGTCGGTCATGCTGCCCAGCAACTGGTTGCGCTGCTTCTCGGTCATGTCACCGGCCTGCACCACCTCGTTGAGCAGGATCTTGATGTTGACCTCGTGGTCGGAGCAGTCCACGCCACCGGCGTTGTCGATGAAGTCGGTGTTGGTCGCGCCGCCGTTGAGGCCGAACTCGACCCGACCCAGCTGGGTCATGCCCAGGTTGCCGCCCTCGCCCACCACCTTGCAGCGCAGCTCGTTGCCGTCCACGCGCAACGCGTCGTTGGCCTTGTCGCCCACATCGGCGTGGCTCTCTTCGCTGGACTTGACGTAGGTGCCGATGCCGCCGTTCCACAGCAGGTCGACCGGCGCCTTGAGCAGCGCATTGAGCAGCTCGGTCGGGGTCAGCTTGTCGGCCTCGATGGCAAAGCGTTCCTTCATCTGCGGGCTGATGGCGATGCTCTTGGCACTGCGCGAGAAGATCCCGCCACCTTCGGACATGATGCTGGTGTCGTAGTCGCTCCAGGCCGACCGCGGCAGGTCGAACAGGCGCTTGCGCTCGGCAAAGCTACTGGCAGGCTCCGGGTTCGGGTCGATGAAGATATGCAGGTGGTTGAAGGCGGCCACCAGTTGCAGCTTGTCTGACATCAGCAGGCCGTTGCCGAACACGTCGCCGGCCATGTCGCCCACACCGACCACGGTGATCGGGTCCTGCTGCACGTTGATGCCACGCTCGCGGAAATGGCGCTGCACGCCAACCCACGCACCACGGGCGGTAATCCCCATCTTCTTGTGGTCGTAGCCGGCCGAACCGCCCGAGGCAAAGGCGTCGCCCAGCCAGAAGCCGTAGTCGATGGCGATGCCGTTGGCGATGTCCGAGAAGGTCGCGGTGCCCTTGTCGGCCGCCACCACCAGGTACGGGTCGTCATCGTCGTGACGCACCACGTTGACCGGCGGCACCAGCACGCCATCCTTGAGGTTGTCGGTAATGTCCAGCAGGCCGGAAATGAAGATGCGGTAGCAGGCGATGCCTTCGGCCTGGATATCGTCGCGGCTGCCGCCCAGCGGCAGCCGGCGCGGCAGGAAGCCACCCTTGGCACCTACCGGCACGATCACCGAG
>NZ_JASCPN010000004.1:0-191254 GCF_029960155.1 Pseudomonas sp. PS01300
AACTGGAGCTGGTCAGTGAACGGGCGTCGCTGAACCTCGAATCCCTCCTGCACACGCTCGCCTTCCTGCAGCTGTCGCCCAGCGGCAGCGGCATTCACGGGCTGGTCTACAGCGCCGCGCAGGGCGAAGCGGGGCAGCGCCTGTCGCGCTACCGGCTGGTGCTGCGCCCGCAGCTGGCGTACCTGGCACACCGCATCAACCAGCGCATCTTCCAGCACAAGACGGTGCCGCAGATCATCGCCCAGGTGCTCGAGGAGCACGGCATCCTCGCCAGCGACCACCGCTTCGTGCTTGGCGCGGTGTACCCCGAGCGGGTGTACTGCGTGCAGTACGACGAGTCCGACCTGCACTTCATCCAGCGCCTGTGCGAGGAGGAGGGCATCCACTACCACTTCCAGCACAGCCCGCAGGGCCATGCGCTGGTGTTCGGCGACGACCAGACCGTATTCCCCACCCTGGCCCCGGTGGCCTACCAGCAGGACACCGGGCTGGTGGCCGACGTGGCGGTGATCAAGCGCTTCGGCCTGCGCCTGGCCACGCGCACCAGCCGCACCACGCGGCGCGACTACGACTTCACCAAACCGCGCATCCAGCTCGAAAGCGACGCCGACAGCGGTGCCGCACCGGACCTGGAAGACTACGACTACCCGGCCCGCTTCAGCGACCGCGCGCGCGGCAAGCACCTGGCCACCCGCGCCTTGGAGCGCCACCGCAGCGACTACCGCCTGGCCGAGGGCCGCAGCGACCAGCCGAGCCTGGTCAGCGGGCATTTTCTGAGCCTGACCGAGCATGCCAACCCGGCGTGGAACGACCTGTGGCTTCTGACCGAAGTGCTGCACGAAGGCAAGCAGCCGCAGGTGCTCGAGGAGGTGATCAGCAGCGACGTCACCGACCTCAAGGACGACTTTCACCAGGGCTATCGCAACCGCTTCTACGCCACGCCGTGGGACGTGCCGTACCGTCCGCCGCTGAGGCATCCCAAGCCCAAAGTGCTGGGTGCGCAACGTGCTGTAGTGACCGGCCCGGAAGGCGAAGAGATCTATTGCGACGAGTACGACCGGGTCAAGGTGCAGTTCTTCTGGGACCGCGAAGGCCAGTCGGACGACAAGACCACCTGCTGGATGCGCGTGGCCTCCAGCTGGGCCAGCCAGAGCAGCTTCGGCGCCATCTCGCTGCCGCGTGTGGGCATGGAGGTGCTGATCACCTTTTTGGAAGGCGACCCCGACCAGCCGCTGATCACCGGTTGCCTGTACCACGGCGCCAACCTGCCGCCGTACCGGCTGCCCGATTTCAAGACCCTGGCCACGGTCAAGAGCAAGGAATACAAGGGCAGCCGCAGCAACGAGCTGCGCATCGACGACACCACCAGCGAGATCAGCATCGCGTTGCGCAGCGACCACGGCGCCAGCGCGATCAACCTGGGCTACCTGACCCACCCGCGCCCCTCGGGCGGCCAGCCGCGCGGTGAGGGTTTCGAACTGCGCACCGACCGGCATGGGGCGATCCGCGCGGCGGCGGGCCTGCTGCTGACCACCGAGCCGCGCCATCACGAAGCCAAGCACCACAAGGACCTGCCCGAGACCGCCGAACGCCTGGCCACCGCCAGCGAGCAGCAGGACGGCTTCGGCCAGCAGGCGCGCGAGGTGCAGGCGCAGGATTCGGGCGATCAGGACGAGGTGGCCAAGGCCCTGCATGCCCAGCACCAGGGCATCGTCGGCAGCGGCCCGACCAACCAGAGCGCCAACGAGTTTCCCGAGTTCAGCGAACCGCACCTGGTGCTGGCCAGCCCGGCGGGCATCGCCCTGACCACGCCGCGCTCGACGCATGTCGCGACCGGTGAACACCTGGCGTTGAGCAGCACCGGGCATACGAGCCTATCGATCGGCAAGCGGCTGCTGGCCAGTGCCAGCCAGGGCATGCGGATGTTCGTGCAGAACATGGGCTGGCGGTTGGTGGCGGCGTCGGGCGACATCGATATCAAAGCGCTGAAAGACAACATCAACCTGCTGGCCAAGCTCGACATCACTGCCAATGCCGACCGCATCACGCTGACAGCCAAGACCGAACTGGTGGTACAGGGCGGCGGCAGTGCCACCACCTACAACGCCAGCGGCATCACCCACGTGACCACCGGGCCGTACACCGCGCACGCGGCGAACTTCGCCCATGTGGGGCCCAAGAGCCTGGCCGGGACCTTCCCCGAGCCGCCCAAGCCGGGCAAGGGCAGCCTGGAGCTGTTCAACCTGTACGCCAATGCCAAGGGCATCCAGGCCGGCGATTACGAAGTGACCGATGCGCTGGGTACGGTGCTCAAGGGCAGCCTCGATGGCCAGGGGTTCAATGCCGTGTCGGGGGTGGCACCGGGGCCGGCGTGGGTCAGGTTCGGACGCGACCCGACCCCGCCGTGGACACCGAGCAGCTACATCGGTTTGGTCAACTGGCCGTTGCAGCTACCTGACCCCAGCCACTCGCCCACGGTAGTGGCAACGCTGGTCGACAAGCTGGTGCTGCCCAACGATGGCAAGGGCAGCCTTTTTGGCAGTGCCAGGCAACTGGTCAGTGCCGCCAGCTCTGCCCTGCCTGCTGCCTCGGTCGCCCTGGGCGAGGCCGACCAGGCGGGCGCTGCACTCAAGGGCGCCAGGGCCAGCCTGCCCACGCTGCCGGCCCTCTCACTGACCGACCTCAAGGCTCCAGGCCTGAATACCGTTACCGATCTGCTGCCAGGTGAACTGATCTCATGAGCGACAACACCCCCGCCAAACAACGGCCACCACAGGCCGCAGTCGTTCCCCTGGATCAGATCGGCATCGAGGACGTGAGTAGCGGCGCCGCCGTGTTCGACGCCTGGCTGCGGGATATCAGCGGTGGCTACGTCAACCTCGAGCGCCTCAAAGAGGTGGCTGAGGTGCTGCCGGTCATCGGCAACATCATCGCCCTGGTCGATGCGGTCGGCGACGTTGTCAACCTGGCCTCCAGCGACAAGCCCGACCCGCTCGACTGGGTCAGCCTGGGCATCAACCTGATCGGCGTGATTCCCACGCCACCGACCATGGCGGCTGCGCGCAAGAGCCTGCGGCCGATGCTGGTGCTGGCCCGTCAGGAAGGCAAGCAGATGCTCGGCGACTCGTTGATCGAGATCATCGTCGGCCACCTCAATGCCACCTTGCTTGGCGAAATCGATGCCTTTCTGGCTGACGCAGAAGGGCAGTTGGAGGCGATCCTCAAGGAGTGCGCCGACGTCGGTGAGAAGCTGGTCAACAACACGGCCAACGCGATCGATGCCGTGATTACCGGCAAGCTCGACAGCGCCGCGAATCTGGAGGCTGCCGGGCGCAGCGCCATTGCAGCAAAGAACGCGTTGCGTTCCGACCCCTCGGTGGTCTTCGAAAACGCCTTCGCCGCCCTCAGCGATGCCTACGCCGCGATGGGCAAGGGCGCCGCCAACATGATCATGCGCAATGCCGTGCCCGAGGGGGTACAGCATGAAGTGCTGGCCCGTACCCGGGCCCTGCGTAGCCTGGCGCCACAGATGCGTACGCAACTGATGAGCATGACCAGTGCAGCCAACCCGCAATCCATCGAGAGCATGCGCCTTATCCTGCACAACAGCAGTGTGCTCTGGCACAAGCGCAATCCCAAGGCACTCGGCAGCACGGTCAAGGGCGACAAGACCACCCAGGCCAGGCATCAGGATGCCAAGGGCGAGACCGAGGCCATTACCCGGCAGGCGTCGGCCAAACAAGCGGCCAACGACAGCAAGAACGGCACCTGTGCCAGCAGTTGCAACCGTATCAACTTCGCCCTTGGCAGCGAGTCGCTGGACCACACCGACTTCAGCCTGCCAGGCCCGTTTCCCGTCATCTGGACCCGTACTTACAATTCGCGTCTCGAGCGCCTCGACAACCCCAGCCTCGGTGCCCGTTGGCTCACCGAGTTCACCACCTGCATCGACGTGGTCGGCCAGGGCCTGGTGCTGCTTGACTTCGATGGGCGCAGTCACGATTTTCCAATGCCCGAAAAGGGCAAGCCCCACTACGACGCTGTCGAGTACCTCACCCTGGTGCGCACCGGCGAACAGCAACTGGTACTGCTGCGTGGCCTGGATCGCCGGGAGACCTATGCGCGCCATGGCGATCGTTTCTATCTGACGCACATTCAGCTACGCAGCGGCGCGGGCGCCATGCTGCACTACGAGCATCGCCACAACGGCCAGCCGGTGCTGTCCGACATCAACACCTACCAGGACGACGACCCCAGCAAGGTACACCTGCAACTGGGAACGCGGCTCGACGCGCACGGGCATATCCAGGGTCTCTGGCACGTGGTCGACGGCAAGCCGCTGCGCCAACTGTGCGCCTATCACTATGACGGCGCGGGTGACCTGGTGGCGGCTCAGGATGAAAACGGTGCCGCCTGGCACTATGAGTACCAGCATCATCTGATCACCCGTTACACCGACCGCACCGGGCGCGGTTTCAACCTGGAGTGGGACGGCAACGGCCCGCATGCCAGGGCCATCCATGAGTGGGCAGATGACGGCAGCTTCGAAGTGCACCTGGAGTGGGATGAGCGTATCCGCCTCACCTATGTGACCGACGCCCATGGCCAGGAAACCTGGCACTACTACGACATCCAGGGCTACACCTACCGCATCCGTCATCCGGACGGCAATTCGGAGTGGCTGTTCCGGGATGAGCGCAAGAACGTCATCCGCCACGTGCACCCCGACGGTAGCCAGGACCGCTACAGCTTTGATGAGCGCAGCAACCTGCTGCAGCACATCCGTCCCGACCACAGCACGCTGCACTACGCCTACGACGACCATGACCAGCTGATTAAGATCCGCGATGCCGAGGGTGGCCTTTGGCTGCGCGACTACGACGAGCGCGGCAACCTGGTAGAGACGGTCGACCCGCTGGGCAACAAGACCGAATTTGCCTACACCCCAAGCGGCCTGGTAAGTGCGATCAAGGACGCCAACGGCAACCAGAAGGCGCTGGCCTACAACGACGCCGGGCAACTACTCGAGTACGTCGACTGCTCCGGCAAGACCAGCCAGTGGGCCTACAACGACTTCGGCCAGCTGGTGCAGTTCGCCGACGCAGCGGGCAACAAGACCGCCTATGAGTACAAGGCCGGGCAACTGTCCAGGGTCACCCACCCCGACAACACCGAAGAGCGCTTCGAGCGTGATGCCGAGGGCCGTCTGCTGGCGTACCTCGACGCGCTCGACCGCTGCACCACCTGGACCTATTCCGGCGCCGGGCTTCTGGCCGAGCGCGTCGACGCCAACGAGCACACCCTGCGCTACCGCTGGGACAAACTGGGCCGGCTGATTGGCCTGGAAAACGAAAACACCAGCCAGGCGAGCTTCGTGTACGACCCGGTCGGTCGCCTGTTGCAGGAGACCGGCTTCGATGGCCTGACCACCCGCTATCAATACGACCCGTACAGCGGTCGCCTGGCCTCGACCCAGGTCGGCCAGCGCCGCATCGACCTGCGTTTCGACCCCATGGGTCGGCTGGCCGAGCGTACCGCCAGGCTGGGTGATCAGTCCCAGACCGAGCGCTTTGCCTATGACGGCAACGGCAGGCTGATCCAGGCGATCAACGCGGCAAGCCAGCTGCAGTGGTTCCATGACGAGGCGGGCAATCTGACCCGCGAGCATCAGCATTACCTGGGGTTGCAGCAGCCGATGGTGGCGGTGTGGACGCACAAGTACGACGTGCTCAACCAGCGCATCGCGACCGTGCGCCCCGATGGCCATACGGTCAGTTGGCTGACCTACGGCAGCGGCCACCTGCTGGGCATGAAGCTCGACCAGCACGACATGCTCAGCTACGAGCGCGATGACCTGCACCGTGAAGTGGCGCGCCGTCAGGGCAACAAGCTGATGCAGACCCAGGCCTGGGACCCGGCCGGACGGCTGCAGGAGCAACTGCTAGGCAGCCACGACGGCAAGTCCACGTTGCTCAAGCGTCAGTACCAGTACGATGGCGCCGGGCAACTCACCGACATTCACGACAGCCGACGTGGTCAGTTGGCCTACCAGTACGACCCTGTCGGTCGCCTGTTGCAGGCCACCAGTCGCCTGGGGGTGGAGACATTCGCGTTTGACCCGGCCGGTAACCTGCTGGACGAGAAGACGCAGCAGCTCAACCGCCCGCTGGACCAGGCCCCGAAACGCAACAGGTTGATGGACAACCTGCTGCGCGAGTACGCCGGCACCCATTACACCTACGACGCGCGCGGCAACCTGGCCGAACGGCTGCACAACGGCGTGCGTGCGCAGTTCAACTGGGACCTGGTCGATCGGCTGCAGAGCTACAGCGACGACAAGCTCAAGGTCGAGTACAGCTATGACGCACTCGGCCGGCGACTGCACAAACACTCGGTTGCGCATTATTCGAACAAGCCGCAGGCCGGCACGGGCTGGAATCAGCTTGAACGGGCCAAGCGCCAGCGTGAGCTGGACTGTGGCTTCACGCTGTTTGGCTGGGACGGCGACACGCTGGCGTGGGAAAGCTCCCCGCCGCGTGATGAAGGCGATACGGGCCGTACGGTGCATTACCTGTATGAGCCGGGCAGCTTTGTGCCGGTGGCCCAGGCCCTGCGCAGGGGGCCGGTGCGGCTGCACAAGCAGCCGGACTGGAGCCAGCGCAGTTACGACTTCGACCAGGACCCGCTGTGGCAAACGCACATGCCGCCGCAGGCGTTTGATGCGCTTGCGTGGTACCAGTGCGATCACCTGGGCACGCCAATGGAACTGACTGACCACCATGGGGCGGTGGCGTGGGCGGGGCAGTACAAGGCGTGGGGGGAGGTGCGTGAGGAGCGGTCGGTTTGGGCAAGGCAGGTAGGGCTGAGTAACCCGCTACGGTTTCAGGGGCAGTATCACGACCGGGAGACTGGGCTGCATTACAACCGGTATCGGTACTATGATCCGGGGGTTGGGCGGTTCGTTAGCAAGGACCCGATTAGTTATGCGGGTGGGTTGAATCTCCACTTATACGCACCAAATCCTATCGAATGGGTTGATCCACTCGGGCTGGAGAAAGTCGTTGCAGCTAAGAGTCGTGTGCAAGCCTTGAGGCTAGCACAACAGCATGCTCAAGTTCCGAGAGTAGGTCGAGGAGGCGAAGACATTACTACTCAGCAACTTAGAGTTGAGAGCAGAGGTAAGAATTATGCATGCCTGTGCGCTAGAGACAGTACGCTAGGGCGGGAGGAAATAGGCGGTCAGGCGCAAGTTTTTGATCATCCAGACGGACATCCTCATTTGGTAGGTGAAGGATTCCCTGCTCACCATGACGGGCCGCATGTGCACGCGAAAAACAAGAAGGGTGAAGGCATAATATTTACTTATCCGGGGTTGCTGAAATGATTGAAGTATTGATTCATAGGTCGAAATTTGAATATTTCAAAAAAGGAGCTGATGGGTTTATCTCGTCTTTGCCAGCAAGTGATGACGATGATTTTTCTGCTGTGATGGTTCGCGATCTAAATGGTACGCTAGGGTTCAATGCAAACCCGATTTCACAAAATATTTTGGATGATCTGCTAGGAGAATGCTACTGCTTGCGCGGCTCTGGCAGTATTAATCATCCAAGAGCATTCCCCAAGGGGCGCATGCCGAATTTTTTCTTTAAAGATAAAGGCGGTGCATTTGCTAGGATGGTTGCTATGCATGAGCGTTATGTTCTAGATATGAAAAAGTATAGTATTATTTCCCGGCATAGATGCATTAAAAAACCTGAACCTTCTGAGCTATCTCACTTCTTGCAAAATGAAAGCAGGATTGAAAGCCCGTTGTATGAAAGTCTGTTGTCTTCTTGCGAGTATTTTGGGATTTCTCAACGTGCTCAAGAACACGGTTGGGGAGCATTTGATTTGATTTCCAGGGACATGGATGGTTTCTTGACTAAGTTAGAAAGCTTAGTAGGCGATGAAGGACGCCTAGTGTTCATCGAAAAGATGCGAGAGATGCCCTGTTGGTAGGGTGGCCAGCGTTGTGATGACCTGCGTTTTGACCCCATGGGGCGGCTGGCGAGCGTACCGCCAGCCAGGGTAACCAGTCGCAGACCGAGCGCTTTGTCTATGCCGGCAATGGCAATCTGATCCAGACGCTCAATGCGGCGAGCAAGCTTTAGTGGTTCCATGACGAGGTGGGCAATCCACCGCGCATTACTGGATTTCAGGGGCAGTATCACGACCGGGAGACCGGGCTGCATTACAACCGGTATCGGTACTATGATCCTGGGGTGAGGCGGTTCGTTAGCAACGACCCCATTAGTTATGCGGGTGGGCTGAATCTGCACCAGTACGCGCCAAAACCTGTGGGTTGGGTAGACCCATTGGGGTTGGAAGGTTGTGAAAAGGCATGTAAGTCTCGAAACAAACCGCCGCCGCCAATGGAAGCAGCAGAAGGAAGGCCGCACTCAATTATTGAGCGTCCGGGTGTTGATGGTCAGTACACGACACACTATGGGGATGGTACGTGGAAGGAGCACCGTGGGTCGGGCAAAGATCACGGAAATATTGCTAGGCCGAACATAAAAGAAGCGACGAAAAATACTAGGCCAGACGGTCGTGTATTCATAGACAAAGGGCGCGTGCGCCATCCAGTACCAGACGAATATCCCAAAGGTGAATAACGTGGATAGTATTAAATCATTTGATTACTCTTCTTTTGTGGATGCCAATAAGGATCACGCTGTAACCGGTATTGATTATGTAAGGGCAATTTATGTGAACCACGAGTTGGCGTCGGACTTCATTGTTTGGTTTGCAAGACTTTTATGGCCAAGTTTCAATATTTTGAATGATAAGGTTTTTGTTACTGAGCTGTTCGATCCTGAGATGTTTGAGCGTCACTTGAGTTTGAGCAAAAATCTTGAGGAGGCTCAGTTCTGGATGAACCTGCTAGAGATAACGGGAGTTTTTGATGAGCTTCCTACGAAGCAAGCCATGGAAGTTGCCCTAATAATTTCTGAAAGCTGGAACTCTAAAATATTTAAAGAATTTGGTGCGGAGTATGCAGTAGCGCGACGTATATATGATGAAGAGGCTGGAGAGGTCTTCGTTACTATCGGCTCTCGATTCTGATTGTTAGGTAGATATTGACTGTCTTTGTGTGACTTTACTCGCAGTATATGAGTGGAGGGAGGATAGCGTATCCTCTAAATGCTCATGTTCAAACGTTAAGTAGCATGTGGGTTGTTGTTTTTATTGAGCTATCATGGCGGAGGCAGTATGAAAAACATAAGGCAATCAATATGTGAGGCTGTGGGCAAAGGATCTCGAAAAACGCTTTTAAATCTTGCTGCTGAATTTGAAATGGCAGAGTTAATGTCGAGTGATATTTCAGATGAAGCTTTTGAGTTTATCCTAGACTTGTTGTCCAACGAAGAGCTATTCAATCGGCCTGGAATGAGTGCGTTCCTAGTGAACATATCATTCGATATGAATAAGTTTTCATTGACTCAAAAGGCGCAAATGCTTAGTGCTGTGCAATTGAACTACTCACGATACTCTGATTTGGAGTTTTGCTGGGTGCTGTGTGACATCGTAGCTCGGAATTATGAACGCTCTGTTGCACTAAAAGCATTTGGAGATTTGGTTAATGATGTAACTTCTGAAGGCAGAAAAGGTATCGCGTTGGGTCTTGATGCGATAGCAAAACAATCCAAGCGAGACTCTAATACAATGAATGAAATTGAAAAAATATCAAAAAATCTAAGTCAAAGGTAGGTTTAGAGCTGACTCTATTGAGTGGTTATGTGGCGGTAAACCTCTTTAGGCGCCACGCTATAGGTGCAGTGCCGCAGCAGTTCAGCAAACTATGGTTGTTATAGCTACTTGCAGGCAACGATCGAACTGGGCGAAATATATTTATCTGATTAATCCGATACGGATTCAGAGGCAGCATCACGATCGTGAGGCGAAGCGGCACCAAAACCGGTACGGGTACTATGATCCGGGGGCGGTTTATTGGGCAGCATCCGATCGGGTTTTCAGGTGGATTGAACGTGTTCGAATACGCATCCAGACCAAGAAATTGGCTCGCCGGTAACCCTTGACGAACTGCCTCCACGCAGGTCCCTAGCTCCGCATCGACTCTGCGTTCGACAGCATGGGTCATTTGGCCGAGCTTACGGCCAACCTGAGTGGCCAGTCGCAAACCTATCGCTCTGCCTACGACCGCAACGGTATCGGCAAGCTAACCCAAGCGATCACCGCAGCGAACAAGCCGCATAGCTTCACCCTACAACATCCTCTCCAACCCCACCGCCTTGCTCACCCACGCATTGAACCGTCGCCACAGTCCACCTGGCTCTGTCGTCAACGTGTGCAACTGCCCATTGTCCTCGGTCACCCACACCAGCTTGCCGTCGACCAGCCGCGGCTCGTAGCTCAGCGCCGGCGCCATGCCCTGCAGTGCCAGGTCGCGCGTGTACTCGGCCAGTTGCGGGCTGTCCACCAGCACGCCGACCTCGGTGTTCCACAGCACCGAGCGGGGGTCGAAGTTGAACGAGCCGATGAAGGTCTTCTGCCGATCGAACACGATCGCCTTGCTGTGCAGGCTCGAGTCCGATGCACTGCCGAAGTGATGGATACGCCCGCTGCTGGGGTCGCCGGGCTGGCGGCGCAGTTCGTACAGTTTTACCCCGTGTTCCAGCAGCGCCTTGCGGTACGGCGCATAGCCGCCGTGTACCGCCGGCACGTCGGTGGCCTCCAGCGAGTTGGTCAGCAGGCTTACCGACACCCCGGCGTCGGCATGGCTGGTCAGGTACAGCAGGCCGGTCTCGCCAGGTACGAAGTAGGCCGATACCAGGATCAGCTCATGGTGCACGTCGTTCAGGTCGGGCGCCAACTGCTGGGTCAGCAGCAACCGCGGGTCTGGCTCGGCCTGGGCCAGCACCTTGCTTGGCGCATCCCACAGCGCCTGGTTGTGTGCCCAGATCAACTCGTTGCGCCAGGAATCCAGGCGCGGGTGGGTCTTGTAGGCCATCAGGCGGTCGTACAGTGCCTTGCGCTTTACCCTGGCCTCGCTGAGCGAAGCCTCCAGGCGCTCGCGGCTCACACGCAGGTCGTCGGCGTTCGGGGTGCTGAACATGAAGTCTCCAATGGGTCGGCTCAGGGCACTGTTCCAGTACTGGTCGAAGCTGTGCCCCAGCTGTTCGGCCACCGGCCCCACGCCCAGCATGTCGATGTCGGTGAAGTTCAGGTTGGGCTCGGCGTCGAAGTACTCGTCACCCAGGTTGCGCCCGCCGACGATGGCCATGCTGTTGTCCACCAGCCACAGCTTGTTGTGCATGCGCCGGTGCTGCAGCGACAGGTTGAACAGCCTGCCCAGGGCACGGGTCACGCCGGTGCTGCGCCCCAGGTGCAGCGGGTTGAACACGCGAATCTGCACCTTCGGGTGCGCCGCCAGGGTGGCGATGACCTCGTCCAGGCCGTCGCTGGTGGTGTCGTCGAGCAGGATGCGCACGCGCACGCCACGGTCGGCAGCCTGCAGCAGTTCGTGCACCAGCGCGCGCGTGCTGAGCCCGTCATGCACGATGTAGTACTGCAGGTCGATGCTGCTCTGGGCGTTACGGATCAGCTCGGCGCGGGCGTGGAACGCCTCGGTGCTGTTGGGCAGCAGGCGAAAGCCGGACCGCCCCTCATGAGCGCTGGCCTGGCGCTGCACCGAACGGCCAAAGGCCGAGTCGCTGGCGGGCAGGGCCTGGGTCACGGTACGGGGCGTGCTGGAGGTGGCGCACCCGGCAAGGGTGAGCGCCAGCATCAGTAACAGCGCGAAGGCCCTGGGTTTGGTCAAAGGGGCATGTCCTTGAGCAGGAAGGCAGTTGGGGGTTGGACCACGCGGGGCGGCGCAACGTTACCCGCCGCGCTCATCCTCGGCCAGTAGACGAATGGCGGTTTCGCCGACCTTGCGCACGGCCGCTTCGATTTCGGCAGTGGCGCGGGCGGCAAAGTTCATGCGCAGGCAGTTGCGGAACTTGCCCGACGCCGAAAAGATGCTGCCCACCGCAATCTGCACACCTTGCTCTAGTAAAGCCCGGTTCAGGCGCAAGGTGTCGAAACTTTCCGGCAGTTCCACCCACAGCACGAAGCCGCCCTGGGGCCGGCTGGCGCGGGTGCCGGCGGGGAAGTAGCGGCTCACCCAGTCGATCATCTGATCGCGGGCGCGCTGGTACTGGCCGCGCACACGGCGCAGGTGCGGCTGGTAGTGGCCGCCCTCGATGAAGTCGGCAATCGCCAGCTGCGGCTGGGTAGCGGTGTAGCCGGTGCTGATGTACTTCATGTGAATCACCCGCTCCAGGTAGCGCCCCGGCGCCACCCAGCCCACCCGCAGGCCGGGCGCAAGGGTCTTGGAGAACGAGCTGCACAGCAGCACGCGGCCGTCGTCGTCGAACGACTTGATGGTGCGTGGGCGCGGGTAGGTGTAGGCCAGGTCGCCATACACGTCGTCCTCCAGGATCGCCACGTCGAAGCGCTGGGCCAGGGTCAGCAGGGCGCGTTTGCGCGCCTCGGGCATGATGTAGCCCAATGGATTGTTGCAGCTGGGGGTCAGCTGGATCAGCTTGATCGGCCACTGTTCCAGGGCCAGCTCCAGGGCTTCGAGGCTGATGCCGGTGAGCGGGTCGGTGGGGATCTCCAACGCTTTCATGCCCAGGCCCTTGAGGGTCTGCATGGCGCCGTGAAAGCTCGGTGATTCGACCGCGACGATGTCGCCCGGCTGGCACACCGCGCGCACGCTGATCGACAGGGCTTCCTGGCAGCCGGTTGTGATCACCAGGTCTGCCGTGCTCAGGCTGCAGCCCGAATCGAGCATCAGCCGCGCCACCTGCTCGCGCAGGGCTTCGGTGCCGGCGACGGTGTCGTAGTACAGGCCGGGCATGTCCTGGCGCCGGCTCAGTTGCGCCAGGCTGCGCAGCAACGGCTTGAGGGTGGGGCTGCCGACATCGGGCATGCCGCGGCCCAGTTGCACCACGTCCTTGCGCGGCACGCTGCGCACCAGCTCGAACACCTGGTCCCATTGCGAGATATCCACAGGGCGCTGGGCCGGGCGGCTGACGTCGGGCAGGGCGGGTAGTGGGCGATGGTCAGGCACGAAATAGCCGGACTTGGGCCTAGGCGCCGCCAGCCCGTGGTCTTCCAGCACCCGATACGCCTGCTGCACGGTACTCAGGCTCACGCCATGCTCGACGCTCAGGGCCCGCACCGACGGCAGGCGGTCGCCGGGGCGGTAGAGGCCCTGCTCGATGCGTGCGCCAATCAGCTCGGCGAGGTTGACGTAGAGGGTCATGGCGTACTCCTGGGCGGGCAAGCGGCTGGCAACCGGTACAGATTGGGCAAAAATACAGCATTCAGCGCCGTTATCGACAGATCTGTATGGAAATAATACCTGGCGGTTGAATCTGTAATGCCTTGCAGTACCCGCGCATCATGGCTGCACGGTTACCCACCCTGGAGGAATGAAGCGATGAACGGCGCGAGCGATGCAGGCCTGCCACTGTGCACCAAAGGCGAGGTGGCGCGACATGAGGCGCCCGCCAGCCCGAGTCGCTGGGCTGTGATGATGCGGCGGTGGCGTTCACGCCATGCGCTGCTGCAGCTCGATGCCGAGCAGCTGCGCGATATCGGCCTGACCCGCGGACAGGCCGTGAAGGAAGGTCTCAGGCCATTCTGGAGACCCTAGGCCAGTGCCTTGAGGCGGTGCCACAGCATGCCCAGCGCCAACAGCGGCGAGCGCAGGTGCTTGCCGCCAGGGAAGGTGATGTGCGGCACCTGGGCGAACAGGTCGAAGCGCCCGCTCTGCTGGCCGCTGATCGCCTCGCCCAGCAGCCGCCCGGCCAGGTGCGTGGCGTTGAGCCCGTGGCCGGCATAGGCCTGGGCGTAGTAAACGTTGGGCCGGTCGCGCAGGCGGCCGATCTGCGGCAGGCGGTTGGCGCCGATGCCGATCATGCCGCCCCACTGGTATTCGATGCGGGTGTCGGCCAGTTGCGGGAACACCTTGAGCATCTTTGGCCGCATGTAGGCGCCGATGTCCTGCGGATCGCGCCCCGAGTAGTGGCAGGCGCCACCGAACAGCAGGCGTCGGTCGGCCGAGAGGCGATAGTAGTCCACGGTCACCTGCTGGTCGCACACCGCCATGTTCTGCGGCAGCAACTCGTTGGCCAGGGCTTCGCTCAGCGGTTCGGTGGCGATGATGTAGCTGCCGGCCGGCAGCACCTTGCCACTGAGCTCGCGGTCCAGGTCGTTGATGTAGGCATTGCAGCACAGCACCAGCGTGTTCGCCCGCACCGAGCCCTTGGCGGTGTGCACATGCACCTGCGGGCCGTGCTCGATGCGGGTGACACGGGAATGCTCGAACACCTGCACGCCCAGCTGGCGCGCGGCCTCGGCCTCGCCCAGCGCCAGGTTCAGCGGGTGCAGGTGCCCCGAGCCCATGTCCACCAGGCCGCCGGCGTAGCGACGCGAGCCGACCACCGTGTGCATCTGGTCGGGCTGCACCAGGCGCAGCTCATGGGTGTAGCCCAGTCCGCGCAGCTCGTCGATCTCTTCGCTGAAGCCCTCGAATTCCCGTGGCTTGTTGGCCAGGTCGCAGTAGCCCCAGGTCAGGTCGCAGTCGATGGCATGGCGTTCGATGCGCTGGCGCACGATGTCCACTGCCTCCAGGCCCATCAGTTTGAGGCTGCGCACTCCCTCGCTGCCGATCACCGGGGTGAATTGGTCCAGGCCGTGTCCGACCCCGCGAATCAGCTGCCCGCCATTGCGTCCACTGGCGCCCCAACCGATCTTGTGCGCTTCGAGCAGCACCACGCTCAGGCCGCGTTCGGCCAGTTCGATGGCGGTATTGAGGCCCGAAAAGCCGCCGCCCACCACGCACACATCACAGTTCAGCTCGCCTTGCAGGGGCGGGTACGCCGGTTGCCCGGCGCTGTGGGCAGCGTAGTAGGAAGTGGTATGCACGTTTGAAGGATCCTGGTAGGGCTGTGTGGAAAATTTGACACAGCATAGGCGGTGCTTTGATCGGCAGGCAACCGTGGGGCAAAATGGCGCTTCAGCCTTTCCCGCCACGAGTCTGCCATGAGTTGCAACAGTCACAAGATCCGCTTCCTGCGTGAGCAGATCCCGTCGTTCGCCTGCGTGCCGGGCTGCCACGATTGCTGCGGCCCGGTGACCACCTCCAGCGAGGAAATGGCGCGCCTGCCACGCAAGAGCGCGGCCGAGCAACAGGCCGCGCTGGATGAGCTCAACTGTGTGCACCTGGGCCCCGAGGGCTGCACCGTGTACGAGGAGCGGCCGCTGATCTGCCGCCTGTTCGGCACCACCCCGCGCCTGCCGTGCCCCAATGGTCGCGGCCCTGCCGAGATGATCGACCCGCAGGCCGAGCGCCTGGTGCACCAGTACATCGCCAGCACCCGCCAGGTGCTGGTGTAAGGCTCAGTCCGGGATCGGCAGGTTGAGGCTTTCCTTCACCTCTTCCATCACGATGTAGCTCTTGGATTCGCGCACGTGTGGCAGCTTGAGCAGGATGTCGCCCAGCAGCTTGCGGTACGAGGCCATCTCCGAAATGCGGGCCTTCACCAGGTAGTCGAAATCGCCCGATACCAGGTGGCATTCCAATACGTGGGGCAGCTTGAGCACCGCGCGGCGAAACTCCTCGAAAGTGTCCCCCGACTTGTAGTCCAGGCTGATCTCGACGAACACCAGCAGGCTGCCCTTGAGGTGCTGCGGGTTGAGCCGGGCGTTGTAGCCCATGATGATGCCTTCGCGCTCCAGACGCCGGACCCGCTCGGTGCACGGGGTGGTCGACAGGCCGACCTTCTCGCCCAGTTCGGTGAACGAGATGCGCCCGTCGGTCTGCAGGATGCGCAGGATGTTGCGGTCGATCTTGTCCAGTTCACGTTTGCTTTGATGCTGGGTTCTCATAGTGGATGCCCCTCCGTAAAAGCCGACCCTGCCGAGAATTCTCGCCAAATATAGGCTTTTATATAGTGAAAAGCACTGCCTCTACCTTCCTATACTGCGCCCATCCATGCCTTAAACAACAAATGTGTGCGGTACGCCGCCTCGAGGGATAACAACATGCGCGTTCTGGTACTTGGTAGCGGCGTCATCGGGACCGCCAGTGCCTACTATCTGGCTCGTCAGGGGTTTGAAGTGGTGGTGGTCGATCGCCAGCCGGCGGTGGCCATGGAAACCAGCTTCGCCAACGCTGGCCAGGTATCGCCGGGTTATGCCTCGCCCTGGGCTGCACCCGGTGTGCCGCTCAAGGCCATCAAGTGGCTGCTCGAGCGCCACGCCCCGCTGGCCATCAAGGCCACCGCCGACATCGACCAGTACCTGTGGATGGCGCAGATGCTGCGCAACTGCACGGCCAACCGCTATGCGGTGAACAAGGAGCGCATGGTGCGCCTGTCCGAGTACAGCCGCGACTGCCTCGACGAGCTGCGTGCCGAAACCGGCATTGCCTACGAAGGCCGCACCCTGGGCACCACCCAGTTGTTCCGCACCCAGGCGCAACTGGACAACGCGGCCAAGGATATCGCCGTGCTGGAACAGTCCGGTGTGCCCTACGAGCTGCTCGACCGCGACGGCATTGCCCGCGTGGAGCCTGCCCTGGCCAATGTCACCGACATCCTCGCCGGTGCCCTGCGCCTGCCCAACGACCAGACCGGCGACTGCCAGCTGTTCACCACGCGCCTGGCCGAAATGGCGCGCGACCTGGGCGTGGAATTCCGCTTCGGGCAGAACATCGAGCGCCTCGATCACGCGGGCGACCGGGTCAACGGCGTATGGATCGACGGCAAGCTGGAAACCGCCGATCGCTACGTGCTGGCCCTGGGCAGCTACTCGCCGCAACTGCTCAAGCCGCTGGGCATCAAGGCCCCGGTGTACCCGCTCAAGGGCTACTCGCTGACCGTGCCGATCACCGACCCGGCCATGGCCCCGACCTCGACGATTCTCGACGAGACCTACAAGGTCGCGATCACCCGCTTCGACAACCGCATCCGCGTCGGCGGCATGGCCGAGATCGCCGGTTTCGACCTGTCGCTCAACCCGCGTCGGCGCGAAACGCTGGAGATGATCGTCAACGACCTTTATCCTCGCGGCGGCGACCTGAGCCAGGCCAGCTTCTGGACCGGCCTGCGCCCGACCACCCCCGACGGCACGCCGATCGTGGGCGCCACGGCGTTTCGCAACCTGTTCCTGAACACCGGCCACGGCACCC
Source organism: Pseudomonas sp. PS01300 (assembly GCF_029960155.1). Taxonomy (NCBI): domain Bacteria; kingdom Pseudomonadati; phylum Pseudomonadota; class Gammaproteobacteria; order Pseudomonadales; family Pseudomonadaceae; genus Pseudomonas; species Pseudomonas sp. PS01300. The sequence continues at coordinate 17,246 of NZ_JASCPN010000004.1, forward strand.
TCGGCTGGACCATGGCGTGCGGTTCGGGTCGCCTGCTGGCCGACCTGATGGCGCGCAAGAAGCCGCAGATCAGCGCCGAAGGCCTCGACATTTCCCGCTACAGCAACAGTCAGGAGACTGCAAAGCATGTCAATCCAGCGCCAGCTCACCAATGAGCGCATGAGCCAGATCGTTACCCACAACGGCACCGTCTACCTGTCGGGCCAGGTGGGTAATGACCTGAACGGCGACGTCGGCCAGCAGACCCGCGAGGTGCTGGCCAACATCGAGCGGCTGCTGGACCTGGCCGGTACCGACAAGAGCCGCGTGCTGTCGGCGACCATCTACCTCAGCGACATCGACACCCAGTTCCAGGCCATGAACACGGTGTGGGACCAGTGGCTGGCCAAAGGCAATGCCCCGGCCCGCGCCACCGTTCAGGCCCGGCTGTGCAATCCGCAGATGCTGGTCGAGATCTCGATCGTCGCCGCCCTGCCGTAATCCGTTTCCCAACTCACCCGACTGCCAGAAGGCTGCCGTCATGCGTCCCGCCCGTGCCCTGATCGATCTCCAAGCGCTGCGCCACAACTATCAACTCGCCCGCGAACTGACCGGCGCCAAGGCGCTGGCCGTGATCAAGGCCGACGCCTACGGGCACGGCGCGGTGCGCTGCGCCCAGGCGCTGGAGGGCGAGGCCGACGGGTTTGCCGTGGCCTGCATCGAAGAGGCGCTGGAGCTGCGTGCTGCCGGCATCAAGGCCCCGGTGCTGCTGCTCGAGGGCATTTTCGAAGCCAGCGAGCTGCCCCTGATTGCCGAGCAGGACCTGTGGTGCGTGGTGCATTCGCTGTGGCAGCTCGAAGCCATCGAACAGGCCGGCCTGACCCGCCCGATCACCGTGTGGCTCAAGCTCGACACCGGCATGCACCGCGTCGGCCTGCACCCCAAGGACTACCACGGCGCCTACCAGCGTCTGCTGGCCAGCGGCAAGGTGGCGCGCATCGTGCTGATGAGCCACTTCGCCCGTGCCGACGAACTCGACAGCACGGCCAGCAGCGAGCAGGTGGCGGTGTTCGAAGCCGCGCGCCAGGGCCTGAGTGCCGAGGTCAGCCTGCGCAACTCGCCGGCGGTGCTGGGCTGGCCGCAGGTGCCCAGCGACTGGGTGCGTCCGGGCATCATGCTGTATGGCGCCACGCCCTTCGAGGTGCCGCAGGCCCAGGCTCAGCGCCTGCAGCCGGTGATGACCCTGGAATCCAAAGTGATCTGCGTGCGCGAACTGCCGGCCGGAGAACCGGTGGGCTACGGCGCGAAATTCATCAGCCCGCGCCCCACCCGCGTGGGCGTGGTCGCCATGGGCTACGCCGACGGCTACCCGCGCCTGGCACCCACCGGTACCCCGGTGCTGGTGGCCGGCAAGCGCAGCCAGCTGATTGGCCGCGTGTCGATGGACATGCTGTGCATCGACCTCACCGATGTGCCCGAGGCCGGGCTGGGCAGCCCGGTGGAGTTGTGGGGCAAGCACGTGCTGGCCAGCGACGTGGCGATCCAGGCGGGCACCATCCCGTATCAGATCTTCTGCAACCTGCGTCGGGTGCCGATGGTGTACAGCGGCAATTGAGGCGCCAAAGCGGACGGGCTGCGGGTCGAAGTGTTGTAAATACTGAACGCTGTTGCGATGATACCGTTCAATTTCGACCCCACGTGTTCGTTTAGGAGGGCCCAGGCCTTGGACGTCGGTGAACGACTGCAAGCCATTCGCAAGCTCAAAGGCCTGTCTCAACGCGAGCTGGCCAAGCGGGCGGGCGTGACCAACAGCACCATCTCGATGATCGAGAAGAACAGCGTGAGCCCTTCGATCAGCTCGCTGCGCAAGGTGCTGGGCGGTATTCCGATGTCGATGGTGGAGTTCTTTTCCGAAGAGCTGCAGCCCGAGAACCCGACCCAGATCGTGTACAAGGCCAACGAACTGATCGATATATCCGACGGCGCAGTCACCATGAAGCTGGTCGGCAAGGCCCACGCCAGCCGCGCCATTGCCTTTCTAAACGAGATCTACCCACCCGGTGCCGACACCGGCGAAGAGATGCTCACCCACGACGGCGAAGAGACCGGCATTCTGCTCGAAGGGCGCCTGGAGCTGGTGGTGGGGCTTGAAACCTTCATCCTCGAGGCGGGCGACAGCTACTATTTCGAGAGCACCAAGCCGCATCGATTCCGCAATCCCTACGATGAGCCGGCCCGGCTGATCAGTGCCGCCACCCCGGCCAACTTCTGAGCCCACGCGTGTCGCCAATGCGCGGCGGATTGTCGCGGCTAAACCCCTTTGGTCTTTAGGGTTGTTTCGGTGAGGCGGGGTTCCCGCTATACTTGCGCGGCCTGCGAAACCGTGGCCGCGGGCGTGACTAGCCACCATGAGGGTGTACGCGTGAATCTAATCAAGACAATGCTGGCCGTACCAGCAGCCGTAGTAGCCCTATGGGCCGTCAACGCCCAGGCTGTGACCAATGACGACATCGCCAAGCGGCTGGAGCCGGTCGGTCAGGTGTGTGTACAAGGGCAGGAATGCAAGGGCATGGAAGTGGCCGCCACTGCCGGCGGTGGCGGTGCCAAGACCCCGGATGAAGTCATCGCCAAGCACTGCAACGCGTGCCATGGCAGCGGTCTGCTGGGCGCACCGAAGATCGGCGATACCGCCGCCTGGAAAGAGCGCGCCGACCACCAGGGCGGCCTGGACGGCATCCTGGCCAAGGCCATCACCGGCATCAACGCCATGCCGCCAAAAGGCACCTGTGCCGACTGCTCGGATGACGACCTCAAGGCCGCCATCGAGAAGATGTCCGGCCTCAAGTAAGCCCGACGCTGCAGCTACAAGGCCCGCCACGTGCGGGCTTTGTCGTTTCTGACGCTGGCCATTGCAGCAAACGCGGGGCATGCTCGGTCCAACCCTGGAATCACGGATGCCTAGGAGGCCGAGATGGCGCACCGCTGTTCGATCGAGATCGCCGTGGACGAAGTGCTGGCGCGTTTGCCGGCGCACATCCACATGGGCCTGCCACTGGGCCTGGGCAAGCCCAACCGCTTCGTCAATGCGCTGTATGCACGGGTGCGTGAGCTGCCCGAGCGGCAACTGACCATCTACACCGCACTGAGCCTGGGCCGCCCGGACCTGGGTGACGGCCTGCAGCGGCGCTTTCTCGAACCCTTCGTCGAGCGCGTGTTCGCCGACTACCCCGAACTCGACTACCTGCAGGACCTGCGCCGCGACCGGTTGCCGGCCAACATCCGCGTCGAGCAGTTCTTCATGCAGCCGGGCAGCATGCTGCACAGCCACATGGCCCAGCAGGACTACGTCAGCAGCAACTACAGTCATGCGGCCCGCGACATCAATGCCAAGGGCCTGAACCTGGTGGCGCAGATCGTTGCCGCCCACCCCGAGCGCCCCGGGCACCTGAGCCTGAGCTGCAACCCCGACATCACCCTCGACCTGCTGCCAATGATCGCGCGCCGGCGTGCAGCCGGCGAAACCATCCTGATGCTGGGGCACGTGCACGACGAGCTGCCCTACATGCCGGGCGACAGCGAACTGGCGCAGGACGATTTCGACCTGTTGATCGACGCCCCGGAAACCACTCGGCTGTTCTCCACGCCGAACATGCCCGTCACCACCCAGGACCACTTCATCGGCGTGCACGCCAGCACCCTGGTGCGCGACGGCGGCACCCTGCAGATCGGCATCGGCGCCATGGGCGATGCGCTGGCCGCCGCGTTGCTGGCGCGCCAGGGGGATGCGCCGGAGTACCAGGCGCTGCTCGCCGACCTCGACCTGGCGCCCTGGCGGGTGCTGATCGAGCGTGAAGGCGGCACTGCGCCGTTTGCCCAGGGCCTGTATGGCTGCAGCGAGATGTTCGTGAACGGATTGCTCGCGCTGGCGGAGGCGGGCGTGGTGCGCCGGCCGGTGGCCGACGGGGTGCTGGTGCATGGCGGTTTCTTCCTCGGGCCGCAGGCGTTCTACCAGCGCCTGCGCGAGATGCCGCTGGCGCAGCGCAAATCCTTTGCCATGCACGCGATCAGCTTCATCAACGAGCTGTACGGTGACGAGGCCCTCAAGCGCGAACAGCGCCGCGATGCACGCTTCATCAACACGGTATTCACCATGACCCTGATGGGAGCGGGGGTGGCCGACCAGCTCGAGGACGGTCGCGTACTGAGCGGGGTGGGCGGGCAGTACAACTTCGTCGCCCAGGCCCATGCGCTGGAAGGCGGGCGTTCCATCCTGCTGCTGCGCAGCTGGCGCGAAGCCGGCGGGGAGGTCAGTTCCAACCTGCTGTGGACCTACGGGCACTGCACCATCCCGCGGCATCTGCGCGATATCGTGGTGACCGAGTACGGCATTGCCGACCTGCGCGGGCAGACCGACGCCGAGGTGATTGCGCGGTTGCTGGCGATCAGCGATTCGCGGTTCCAGCCCGGGCTGATGGAGCAGGCGAAAAAGGCCGGCAAGCTGGCGCAGGATTTCGAGCTGGATGCGCGCTTCACGCAGAACACGCCGCAGCGGCTGGAGGCATTGCGTGGGCGGCATGCGCGGTTGTTTGCCGAGTATCCGCTGGGCAGCGATTTCACCGCTGAAGAGAAGGACCTGCTGCGCGCGCTGAACTGGCTCAAGAGCAAGTTCAAGTTGAGCGAGGCGCTGGAGCTGGGCAAGGCGGCACTGGATGCGCCGGGGCCGGAGCGGTATCCCGAGCATCTGCGGCGCATGGGCCTGAGCGAGCCGGACGGGCTGAAGGAGGACCTGTACCAGCGGTTGCTGCTGGCGGCTTTGCAGGCTACCGCGTAGAGCGCTTTCGCCGGCAAGGCCGGCTCCTGCAGGCGGTGGAGCACCTGTAGGAGCCAGCCTTGCTGGCGAAGCGGTCGCTAAGCCTTACTCGATAAAGCTGACCACACCACCGTCCAGCGACTTCACCCGGGCCAGCGACTCGACGCGATAGCCCTGGCTGTCCAGCTCGGCACGCCCGCCCTGGAACGACTTCTCGATCACGATGCCCAGCCCGGCCACGGTTGCGCCGGCCTGCTTGATGATCGAGATCAGCGCCTGCGACGCCTTGCCGTTGGCCAGGAAGTCGTCGATCACCAGCACGCGGTCGCTGCTGTTGAGGTGACGCGGCGAAATCGCCACGGTGTTCTCGGTCTGCTTGGTGAACGAGTACACCGAAGCCACCAGCAGGTTCTCGGTCAGGGTCAGCGACTGGTGCTTGCGGGCGAAGATCACCGGCACGCCCAGCTTCAAACCGGTCATCACCGCCGGGGCAATCCCCGAGGCCTCGATGGTGACGATCTTGGTCACGCCCGCATCGGCGAACAGACGGGCGAACTCGTCGCCAATCAGTTGCATCAGCGCAGGGTCGATCTGATGGTTGAGAAACGCATCGACTTTGAGAACCTGATCGGAAAGCACGATGCCTTCTTCGCGAATCTTCTGGTGCAGTGCTTCCACTGGTGTAATTCCTCGATGTAGCCAAAAGGCCCCGGCAACAAGCCAGGGCAAAGGTGGATTATCTATCGTTTGAGCATGGCGCGGATATCGGCCAGGGCCGTATTGCCACGCACGGCTTTGACTTCCGTGGGTGTATCGTCCAGGCCTTCCCAGGCCAGGTCGTCATCGGGCAATTCATCGAGGAAGCGGCTTGGCGCGCAATCGATGATCTCGCCGTACTGCTTGCGCTTGGCGGCAAAGGTGAAGGCCAGGGTCTGGCGTGCGCGGGTGATGCCCACGTAGGCCAGGCGCCGCTCCTCCTCGATGGTGTCGGCCTCGATGCTGGAGCGGTGCGGGAGGATTTCCTCTTCCATGCCCATGATGAACACGTAGGGAAACTCCAGGCCCTTGGAGGCATGCAGCGTCATCATCTGCACGCCCTCGGCGCCTTCTTCCTCTTCCTGCTGGCGTTCGAGCATGTCGCGCAACACCAGCTTGCCGATGGCTTCCTCGATGGTCATGCCGCCTTCCTCGTCCTTCTCGAGGGTGTTTTTCAACGCCTCGATCAGGAACCAGACGTTGCCCATGCGAAAGTCCGCGGCCTTGTCACTGGAACTGTTGGTACGGATCCAGTTCTCGTAGTCGATGTCGGTCACCATGCTGCGCAGCGCGGCGATCGGGTCTTCCAGCGCGACCTGCTCGCGCACCTTGTCCATCCAGCGCTTGAAGCGCTGCAGGCGATCGGTGAAGCGGCTGTCCAGGTGCTCGCCCAGGCCCAGCTCCTCGCTGGCGGCATACATCGACACCTTGCGCTCGGTGGCGTAGTTGCCGAGTTTTTCCAGGGTGGTGGAGCCGATTTCGCGGCGCGGCACGTTGATCACGCGCAGGTAGGCGTTGTCGTCGTCCGGGTTCACCAGCAGGCGGAAGTAGGCCATCAGGTCTTTTACTTCCTGGCGGCCGAAGAAACTGTTGCCGCCCGACAGGCGGTAGGGGATCTGGTGGTGCTGCAGCTTCAGCTCGATCAGCTTGGCCTGGTAGTTGCCGCGGTAGAGGATGGCGAAGTCGCTGTACGGGCGGTCGGTACGCAGGTGCAGGCTGAGGATCTCCATGGCCACGCGCTCGGCCTCGGCTTCCTCGTTCTTGCAGCGGATCACGCGGATCTCGTCGCCGTGGCCCATCTCGCTCCACAGCTGCTTCTCGAAGGCGTGGGGGTTGTTGGAGATCAGCACGTTGGCGCAGCGCAGGATGCGGCTGGTGGAGCGGTAGTTCTGCTCCAGCATCACCACCTTCAGGGACGGGTAGTCGTCCTTGAGCAGCATCAGGTTTTCAGGGCGCGCGCCGCGCCAGGCATAGATCGACTGGTCGTCGTCACCCACCACGGTGAACTGGTTGCGCGTACCGATCAGCATCTTCACCAGCAGGTACTGGCTGGCGTTGGTGTCCTGGTATTCGTCCACCAGCAGGTAGCGCACCTTGTTCTGCCACTTCTGCAGAATGTCGGGGTGGTCCTGGAACAGCTTGACCGGCAGCAGGATCAAGTCGTCGAAGTCGACCGCGTTGAACGCCTTGAGCGTGCGCTGATAGTGCGCATACACGATGGCGGCGGTCTGCTCCTTGGGGTTGCGCGCGTTCTCCAGGGCCTCGGGCGGCAGGATCAGGTCGTTCTTCCAGGCGCCGATCATGTTCTTGATCTCGTCGACGCCATCGTCCCCGGAGTATTCCTTCTGCATGATGTCGGTCATCAGGGCCTTGACGTCGGTTTCGTCGAAAATCGAGAAACCCGGCTTGAAGCCCAGCCGTTCATGCTCCTTGCGAATGATGTTCAGGCCAAGGTTGTGGAAGGTCGATACCGTCAGGCCGCGCCCCTCGCCGCCGCGCAGCAGGGTGCCCACGCGCTCCTTCATCTCGCGCGCCGCCTTGTTGGTGAAGGTCATGGCCACGATGTACTGGGCACGGATGCCGCAGTTCTGGATCAGGTGGGCGATCTTGCGCGTGATCACGCTGGTCTTGCCGGAGCCAGCACCGGCGAGCACCAAAAGAGGGCCGCCGACGTAGCTCACGGCTTCCTGTTGCCGGGGGTTGAGTCGGGACATGACGTTAACCGGGGGTCGCTGAAAAATAGCCGGGCATTTTAGCAGGCGCAGAGCAATTGTGCCGCGACCGTCTGACAGTGTGACGTACCACGCGATCTTAATTTGCCGCTTTTGATACTTTCCCGCAGGATGCGTGGCGAAATACCGCGGGATCAGGACGAAGGAATGTCGTGAGTTAAAGTGAAAACCATTTACATTTGATGGTTCAGGATCGAGCATCCCGCCCACATCGTCATTGACCGCGTTCTCGTGCTAAGGAGCCAGCTTGTCTACGCTTGTCGAACCGTTGCGTCTGCTTCTGCTGGCGGACGGGCCGCACTGGGCCGTTGCCCTTGGTGAATGCCTGCTGCCGCTGGGCGGTGGCGCGGTGCTGGTGACCGCACCCGGCTGGGACGCGGTCGACAGCCTGTTCGCCCGCGACCGCAACGCGCTGGTGCTGGCCACCCCGGGCTTGCAGCCGGCGCCCGGGCGTTGCGACCTGCCCATGGTGCTGCTGCTGGAGCAGGAGCCGCCCGAGGCGCCGCCGGGTGTGAGCGACTGGCTGGTGTTCGAGCAGTTGAGCGGCGACATGCTGCGCCGCTGCCTGCGCCATGTGCGCGAGCGAGGTGTGCTCGAAGCCACCCTGCAGCGCCTGGCCGAGCAGGACCCGCTGACCGGCATTGCCAACCGCCAGGGTTTCCAGACCCTGCTGGCCGCACGCCTGGCCGAAAACGACGGGCGCGGTGTGGCCCTCGGGCACCTGGACCTGGACAACTTCCGCCACGCCAACGATGCCCTCGGCCACCAGGCCGGTGACCGCCTGATCCTGCAGGTGGTCAGCCGGCTCAAGCGCCAGCTCGAGGCAGGCGATCAGGTGGCGCGCCTGGGCAGCGACGAATTCGCCCTGCTGATCGACACCCGGCGCGAGCCGCAGCGTGCCGAGTGGATGGCCGAGCGCATCACCGAGGCCCTAGCCGAACCCTACTGGATCGACGGCGAAAGCCTGCTGCTGGGGTGCAGCCTGGGCGTGGCGCATGCCCGTGCGCAGGCTGGTGCCGACCCGCTGATGTGGCACGCGCACATCGCCATGCAGCAGGCCAAGAGCACCCAGGGCTGCACCTTTCACATCTTCAACGAGCGCATCAACCGCAACGCACGCAGCCTGGCCGACCTGGAAAGCGAGCTGCGCCGAGGCCTGCGCCGCGACGAACTGGAACTGCACTACCAGCCACGCCTGGACCTGAGCGACGGACGCATCGTCGGCCTGGAGGCACTGGTGCGCTGGCGCCACAGCGAGCGTGGCCTGCTGCCACCGAGCGAGTTCGTGCCGCTGGCCGAGCAGAGCGGGCTGATCGTGCCGCTGGGCTACTGGGTGATCTCGCGTGCCCTGCGCGACATGCAGGCACTGCGCGAGCAGGGGCTGGCGCCATTGCACATGGCGGTCAACCTGTCATTTCGCCAGTTTCAGGACAGCCAACTGCTGGCAACGCTGGGGCGGTTGATCGTCGAGCACGGTGTGGATGCGGGTTGGCTGGAGTTCGAGCTGACCGAGACCGCAGTGATGCGGCGCAACGACCTGGTCAAGCAGACCATGGACGCGCTGGGACGCTTGGGGGTGCGGTTTTCGCTGGATGACTTCGGCACCGGCTTTTCGTCGTTCGTGCACCTGAACAGCCTGCCGATCGCCCTGCTCAAGGTCGACCGCAGCTTTGTCGGTGGCATGGAGCAGCGCGAAGAGAACCGCAAGCTGGTGCACGCCATGATCAACCTGGCGCACAACCTGAACCTGGAGGTGGTGGCCGAGGGCGTGGAGACCGAGGAACAGCTGGCGTTGCTGCGCAGCTTTGGCTGCGACCAGGTGCAGGGCTTTCTGATCAGCCGGCCGTTGCCGATCGAGCAACTGGTCGAGTATCTGGTGCAGGGGGCGGGGCAGGGCGCAGTGGCGCTGTAGCCCCCGTCGCCGGCATGCGCGAAACAGGGTAGGAGCCGGCCTTGCCGGCGAACAGGCCCTCAAGGTTGTACAGAAACCTGTGCCATCTGCGAACTGCCCAGCAACCGCCGCATCCGCCACTCGAACGCCACCGTCAACCCGATTGCCGCACACGCCAACCCCAGCGCCAGCCCCCACCACACGCCTACCGCGCCGCCGCCCATGGGAAACGCGAACACCCACGCCGCCGGTGCGCCGATCAGCCAGTACCCGGCCAACCCCACCAGGAACGTGGTCTTGGCGTCCTTGAGCCCGCGAATCGAGCCCATCGCGATGGTCTGAATACCGTCGAACAGCTCGAACCACGCCGCCACCATCAACAGGCTCACCGCCACCCGGATCACATCGGCGAAGGCCGGGTCCTGGCGGTCCAGAAACAGCCCCACCAGCGCCTCGGGCATCAGCCAGAACAGCAGCGAGAAACCGAGCATCATCGCCGCGCCAAAACCGATGCCCACGCGCCCGGCCTGACGCGCCGCCAGCAGGCGGTCGGCGCCGTAATGCAGGCCCACACGCATGGTCACCGCGTATGACAGGCCCGCCGGGATCATGAACGCGGTCGAGACGATCTGCAGGGCGATCTGGTGCGCGCCCAGGTCGGTGGTGCCCATGGTGCCGATGCACAGCGCTGCGAAGGCAAACAGCCCGACCTCCACGGTGTAGGTGCCGCCAATCGGCAGGCCCAGGCGCCACAGCTCGCGCAACGCCGGCAGGTGCGGGCGGCTCAGGCCCTGGCGTATCGGGAAGTCCGCGTAGGCCGGGTGGCGGCGGATGTACAGCGCCAGTGCGATGGCCATGGCATTGGCCACCAGCGCGGTCACCAGGCCGATGCCCATCAGGCCCAGCTTCGGCAGGCCGAACATGCCTTCGATCAAGGCGTAGTTGAGCAGGAAATTGACCACGGTGCCGACCAGGCTGATCACCATCACCGGCGTCGAACGCCCCAGTGCACTGGTGAACCCGCGCAACGCCATGAAGCTCAGGTAGCCGGGCAGGGCCAGCGGCAGCACCAGCAGGAACTGGCTGGCAAAAGCCACGTTGCCAGGTGTCTGGCCCAGCATCAGCAGCACCGGCGACAGGTTCCAAAGCACCAGCGCGGCGACGATGGCCATGCCCCAGGCCAGCCACAGCCCGGCCTGGGTCAGGCGCGTGGCACCGGGGTTGTCGCCCGCACCCTGGCGAATCGCGACCAGGGTACCGACGGCGGCAATCACTCCCAGGCAGAAGATCGACACGAAGGAATAGCTGGCCGCGCCCAGCCCGCCACCAGCCAGGGCCTCGGGGCTGATTTTGGCCATCATCAGGGTGTCGGTGAGCAGCATCAGCATGTGCGCCAACTGCGAGGCGATCAGCGGCCCGGCCAGCCGTAGCAATGCCTTGAGTTCGGTAACGGGCGCAGCCTGCATGATGCAGCTCCTGAAAAGGGAAGGGTGAGCCGTGGATTCTCGGCCTTTGCGGGCCATTGCACAAAAGGATAAAAACGATCATTGGCATGATTAAAACTCATGTGAGTATGATCCGTGCCAACCCGTATTTCATTGCTGGAGCACGCCCGCATGTCACGCCGTTTACCGCCTCTCTACGCCTTGCGGGCGTTCGAGGCCGCTGCCAGGCACAGTTCGTTCACCCGTGCCGCCGATGAGTTATCGATAACCCAGAGCGCGGTCAGCCGGCACATCCGCACGCTGGAGGAGCACTTCGCCTGCCGGCTGTTTCTGCGCAATGGCCGCACCCTGCAGTTGAGCGAGGCGGCGCGCCTGCTGTTGCCCGGTGTGCGCGAGGGTTTCGCCGCACTTGAGCGTGCCTGCAACACCCTGCACAGCGAAGATGGGGTGATCCGCATGAAGGCCCCTTCGACCCTGACCATGCGCTGGCTGCTGGCGCGCCTGAGCCGTTTTCGCCACTTGCAGCCGGGCAACGAGGTGCAGCTCACCAGTGCCTGGATGGACGTCGACCATGTGGATTTCAACCATGAACCCTTCGATTGCGCAGTGCTGTTGGGCGACGGGCATTTTCCGCCGGACTGGGAGGTCAGCCCGCTGTTCCCTGAACTGCTGATACCGGTGGGTGCGCCCGCGCTGCTTGATCAGACACCCTGGGACGTGGAGCAGTTGAAGGCCTGCGAACTGCTGCATCCCACGCCCGACAAGCGCGACTGGCGCAGCTGGCTGGCGCAGATGGGGCTGACCGAACAGGTCTCGCTCAAGGGCGGCCAGGTGTTCGATACCCTCGAGCTGGGCATGATCGCTGCCGCGCGAGGGTATGGTGTGTCGATGGGGGACTTGCTGATGGTGGCCGAGGATGTCGCCCAGCGGCGCCTGAGCCTGCCCTGGCCGACGGCGGTGGCCAGCGGGCTGAATTACTACCTGGTGTGGCCACGCACGCGTCCCGGTGGCGAGCGTCTGCGCCGGCTCAGCGACTTCCTGCAGGGCGAGGCCCGTGCGATGGACCTGCCCAAGGTGCAGATACTGGGGGCAAATGAGCCCAACATCGGCGATTGAACGTTTGCGCAGAATATCCCTGTGATGCACTCAAGTAATCGATGACGCCGCCGAATCAGTAGGGTCGAGAGCCACAACCAGAATGGCTCCACTTCCCCATGCCGACGGTGCAGCGTGATCAGGATGATCCGGCCCCCATTGCCAGGAGCTTCCATGTCCCAACCCCGTGCCCGAATTGCCTCGCAACTCGGTATTGCCCTGGCCGCCGTGCTGGCGGTCGTCATTACCGGCAGTACGCTGTTTGCCCTGCGCTCGCTCGACAGCGCCAACCTGATCACCCGCCAGGAACACCTGGCCAGCGAGGCACGGCTGCTCGCCGACCAGCTCGACACGTTCCACAGCACCTTGCGCGAGAGTACCCAGCGCCTCAGTGGCCTGTTCGAAAAACGCTTTGCCGGCGGGCTGCGGCTTGCCTCCGACCAGTCACTCAGCGTGGCCGGAGTGGCCACGCCGGCGCTGTACCTGGCGGACCATGCGCTGAACAACGATTTTCGCGAGGTTGACGACTTTCGCCAGATGACGGCGGGTGTTGCCACCGTGTTCGTGCGCAGCGGTGAGGACTTCATTCGTATCAGCACATCGCTGACCAAGCAGGACGGCAGCCGCGCCATCGGCACTCAGCTCGATCACCAGCACCCGGCCTACGCGCGGCTGATGGCCGGGCAGCCCTACGTGGGGCGTGCCGTGCTGTTCGAGCGCTCGTACATGACCCAGTACACACCGGTGCGTGACGTGTCGGGACGGGTCATCGCGGTCCTGTTCGTCGGCTTCGACTATACCGACGCGCAGAACGCCCAGTTCGACAACCTCCGGCGCTTCCGTATCGGCCAGACGGGGTCGCTGGCGCTGCTGGACGAACAGCAACACTGGTTGGTAGCGCCGGCAGGTGTCAGCGACACGGCACTGGCTGCCCACCAACTGGGCGGGTTTGCTGCGCATGCAGGGGAAGGGCGCTTCTGGAACGATGGGGTCGAAACCCTCTATAGCGTGGCCATGCCCTTTGCCGACGGCCCGTGGACAGTACTGGCAAGCATGCCCAAGGCCGAGATTCGTGCCGCGACCTGGAGCGTGGGCGCAAGGTTGGCCATTGGCAGCCTGCTGGCCATGATGCTGGCGGTGGGCGCCACCCTGTGGCTGCTGCGCCGCAAGCTGCGGCCGCTGGCCGACCTGGTGCGTCAGGCCCAGGCCCTGGGCGCGGGCGACCTGAGTGCCCGCCTGGCGGTGGCCAGCCACGACGAAATCGGCCAACTGGCACGCAGTTTCAATCAGATGAGCGAAGCGCTGGCGAGCACTGTGCTGCACATTCGTGATGCCTCGCAGCAGGTCAGCCAGCGTGCCCAGGCGCTGGCGGGGCTGTCGTCGGGTGCTTGCGAGGGCATGGAGCAGCAGTCGGGCGAAATCACCAGCATGGCCGGTGCAGTCGAGGAGTTCAGCGCCACCTCCCTGAACATCGCTGACAACATGGGCAGCACCGAACGCATGGCCCAGGACAACGCGCAGCAGACGCGCATTGGCCGTGCGTCGATGGACGAAGCGTCCACCTCGTTGCAGCAGATCGCGCAGGCGCTGGGCAGCACCGCGACAGTGATCGATACCCTTGGGGTGCGCTCGAAGGAGATTGGCGGCATTGTCGGCACCATCACCTCGATTGCCGAGCGGACCAACCTGCTGGCGCTGAACGCGGCCATCGAGGCGGCACGGGCGGGCGAGCAGGGGCGCGGGTTCGCCGTGGTGGCGGACGAGGTGCGCAACCTGGCGGCGCGCACCCGCGAAGCCACCGACGAGATCTCCGGCATGATCGCCAGCATTCAGCAGGAGACCGGCAACGCCATCAGCACCATGGAGCAGGGCAACCGCTTGATGGAGGACGGCTTGCAACGCAATGCCAAGGTCGCCGAGGCCTTGGCGCGCATCGACGAGCAGAGCCGGGCGGCGGGGCAGCAGTTTGCCGCGATCACCACCGCGACTCAGGAGCAGAGCAGCACGGCGACGTTGCTGAGCAGCAACTTGCAGAGTATTGCGCTGGCCAACAGCGAGCAGCGCGAGGTGGCAGCCAACCTGGCGGCTACGGCGCGGGAGCTGGAGGGTTTGGCGGGGCAGCTGCGGGCAGAAGTGGGGCGGTTTGAGGTGGGGCATTGAGGGCCCCTTCGCCGGCAAGGCCAGCTCCTGCAGTGTAGGAGCCGACCTTGCCGGCGAAGCTGTTAAATCAGCCCAGGCAGGTTCAACGCCTGCGCACACGCTGCCAGCGAGCGCCGCTCGCTCTCGGCATACAGCGCCAGCTCATCCTGCACCGACTTGCCCAGCGCCTGCTCGAACGCGTCGCGGTTGGCATTGCTGCCGTACTCGCTCTGCGCGCCTTCGCCCAGGTTGGACTGGAAGATCCCCGCCGCACTCACCGGCAGGAAGTCCTCGTAGACCAGGGCTTCGAAGTGCACATGCCCGGCTTCGATCAACGCGCTCAGCGAGGTCGGCCGCTGCGCCTGGTCGCGGGCACTCAGGCCGGCTTCGGTCGGGAAGTAGCGGAAGTACGCCAGCCCCTGCTCGCGCATCTGCGCCAGGTCGTCCGGGAAGGCTTCGAAACGCTTGCCCAGCAGGCTCATGTAGCGCTCGGCATTGGCCTCGGCCGGCACGCCGCCCAGGTCGGCCCGCGCTGCGTCCAGCAACTGGTCATACAGCACGCGACCCTTGGGGGTCAGCGCCGCGCCGCGTTGCTCGATCTCGCCGAAGCGTGCGGTATGGCTGCCCCCTTCGCTGCCCTGCTGGTCGGTGAATGCCACGCGCTCCTGCAAGGCCTTGAAGCTGGTCTGACGCAACAGGATCGGGCAACGACGCGGTGGCGGGCCCTCGATCACGGCCTTGGGCGGAATGCCCTTGGCCGGCATGCCGACCTGGATCGCATCGATGTCCAGGGTGCGCGGCGTCAGGTGGTTGATGTGCGGGCCCTTGAAGGCCACCACATCGGCGATCAGGCGGTGCTGGTCGTGCAGTTGCTGGTACTGCTCGGCCGTGACCGTCGCGTCGTGGTGCCAGCGGAAGGTGTGCAGTGCTTCATTGACGAACGCCTCGGCGTCGGCGGCATTCAGGCCTGCGTCGGCTTCGAACTGGGCAATCAGCTGCAAGGCACGCGGGGTGAAGATCTGCCGCTTGGCCAGGATCGATGCGGCCAGCTCGCGCAGGGCCGGGTTGTCGATCAGCTCCAGGCGCAGCAGCGAGGTGAACACGCGGAACGGGCTGATGTGCAGCGACTGCTCGTGCACCGCGCGAAACGCGGTGGAGTGCACCGGTACGCCGGCCGAGCTGAGGTCGTAGTAGCCCACCGGGTACATGCCCATCACCGCGAACAGGCGGCCGATGGTCGCCAGTTCCTGGGCGGTGCCGACGCGGATGGCGCCGTGGCGTTCCTGGTCCAGGCGTTCGATCTCGCCGGTCCAGCGTAGCGCCTCGGCCACCTTGGGCTGCTGGGTCATCACCTGTTGATTGATCTCGCTCACCAGTTCCAGCAGGGTGCCGTAGAGCGGCACCTCCTGCTTGTACATGAGCGACATGGCCGCGGAAAACTGCGCGCGAATGCTGTCCGGGCTGACGAAATCTTGAGCGGGCATCGAAAGCTTCCTGGTGGTAAAAGTCACCCTTACATGAAAGCGAGGAATGCAGGCCGGGCACAAGCGAAAAAAATTCGAGGGATCATTCCTGTAATTCAGGACCTCGGCGCGGTCGCCTGTTCACGGATCCATTCCACCAGGCTGCGCACCTTGGGTACCTCGGCGGCATGCTCGGCGAACGCCACAAAGTACGCGCCGCTGCTGCGCATCGCGTAGGGCCACGGTATCACCAGCTTGCCCTCGGCCAGTTCCTGCTCCACCAGATAGCGCGGCACCAGCGCCACGCCGCAGCCCGACAACGCGGCGCCCACGCACATATAGAAGGTATCGAAGCGCGGGCCGTGGTAGCTGTTGGTCGAGTGCAGGCCCTGCTCCAGAAACCACTCGTGCCAGGCCTCCGGGCGCGAGGTGCTTTGCAGCAACACGCGCTCGGCCAGCTCGCCGGCCTCGGTCAGGGTGTGCCCCTGCAGCAGTTCCGGGGCGCACACCGGCACCACCTCGTCGCCGAACAGCTCGATGCACGTGGCCCCCGGCCAGGTGCCCTGGCCATAGAAGAACACCACGTCGGCGGTGTTCTGCAGCAGGGCGAAAGGCTCCATCTCGTTGCAGATATCCAGGTGTATATTCGGGTAGCGCTTGCCGAAACCCTTCAGGTGCGGGATCAGCCAGCGCACGCCGAAGCTCGGCTGGGTGGCCACCTTGAGCACTTCGGTCTGCTGACCGTAGGACAGGATGTAGCGGCTGGACATGTCGACCTGGGTGAGGATCTTGTTCACCTCGGCCAGGTACAGCGCGCCCGCCGGGGTCAGCTGCAGGCGTCGGCGGATCCGCAGGAACAGGTGATGGCGCAGCATGTCTTCGAGCTGCGCCACCTGCTTGCTCACCGCGCTCTGGGTCAGGTGCAGCTCTTGCGCAGCGCGGGTGAAGCTCAGGTGTCGGGCGGCCGCCTCGAAGCATTGCAGGGCGGCCATCGACGGCACCAGACGTTTGGACATAGCGGTATCACTCACCCGTCGAATCATTACCTGGCGGAATGATGTGCAGAATAAAGGTCGTTTGTAGCGCCAGAGTGATCGGATTAATACTGATCCCATCACCAATTACAACCACTCACCGCCTTGCAGGAGAAGAATAATGGTTGATGGATTGCTCGACCGCCTGGGTGTACCGGCCTCTGCCTACACCCATGGCAACCATCCCGTTCACACCCCGATCGACGGCAGCGCGATTGCCTCGGTGCACCTGGAGTCCAAGGCTCAGGTACTGGGCAAGATCGAACAGGCCGAACAGGCCTTCCTGGCCTGGCGCAACGTGCCGGCGCCGCGTCGCGGTGAGCTGATCCGCCTGTTTGGTGAAGTGCTGCGTGAGCACAAGGCGCAACTGGGCGAACTGGTATCCATCGAAGCCGGCAAGATCACCCAGGAAGGCCTGGGCGAAGTGCAGGAAATGATCGACATCTGCGACTTCGCCGTCGGCCTGTCGCGCCAGCTGTATGGCCTGACCATCGCCTCCGAGCGCCCGGGCCACCACATGCGTGAAACCTGGCACCCGCTGGGCGTGGTTGGCGTGATCAGCGCCTTCAACTTCCCGGTGGCCGTGTGGGCGTGGAACACCACCCTGGCGCTGGTATGCGGCAACGCCGTGATCTGGAAGCCATCGGAAAAGACCCCGCTGACCGCACTGGCCTGCCAGGCGCTGTTCGAAAAAGCCCTGAAAGCCTTTGGCGAAGCGCCGCAAGGCCTGGCGCAGCTTATCATCGGCGACCGCGACGCCGGCCAGGCACTGGTCGACGACCCGCGCGTACCGCTGGTTAGCGCCACCGGCAGCACCCGCATGGGGCGCGAAGTCGGCCCACGCGTGGCGGCACGCTTCGGTCGCAGCATCCTCGAGCTGGGTGGCAACAACGCAATGATTCTGGCCCCGAGCGCCGACCTGGACCTGGCCGTGCGCGGCATTCTGTTCAGCGCCGTGGGTACCGCCGGGCAGCGCTGCACCACCCTGCGTCGCCTGATCGTGCACCGCTCCATCAAGGACGAAGTGGTGGCCCGCGTCAAAGCCGCCTACGCCAAGGTACGTATCGGCGACCCGCGCCAGGACAACCTGGTCGGCCCGCTGATCGACAAGGGTTCGTTCACCGCCATGCAGGACTCCCTGGCCCGTGCCCGTGATGAAGGCGGCAGCGTGTTCGGCGGCGAGCGCCAGTTGCAGCAGCAGTACCCGGATGCCTACTACGTGAGCCCGGCGATCGTCGAGATGCCTGGTCAGAGCGAGGTGGTGCGCCATGAAACTTTCGCGCCGATTCTCTACGTGCTGGCCTATGACGAGTTCGACGAAGCGCTGCGCCTGAACAACGAAGTGCCACAGGGCCTGAGCTCGTGCATCTTCACCACCGACCTGCGTGAGGCCGAGCGCTTCCAGAGCGCGGCGGGCAGCGACTGCGGCATCGCCAACGTCAACATCGGCACCAGCGGTGCCGAGATCGGTGGCGCGTTCGGTGGCGAGAAAGAGACCGGCGGTGGCCGTGAGTCGGGTTCCGATTCGTGGAAGGCCTACATGCGTCGTCAGACCAACACCGTGAACTACTCGCGCGAGCTGCCGCTGGCGCAGGGCATCGTGTTCGACTGATAACCGCGTCGGCCCCTTCGCCGGCAAGGCCGGCTCCTACCGCAACCGTGTAGGGGCCGGCCTTGCCGGTGAAGGGTACTTCCCGTTCCAAGGCCAACCAACGGAGGCGGCCATGACCGACCTGCGTCAAGAATGTCTGTGGGAGTTCGTCACTCCGCCTGCGGCGCCTGCCGCCGCACTGACGGCACAGATCAAGGCCGATGTGTGCGTGATCGGCGGGGGTATCACCGGTCTGTGCACGGCCATCAACCTGCTCGAGCAGGGCAAGTCCGTCGCGCTGCTCGAAGCCCGTGTCATCGGCCATGGTGGCTCGGGGCGCAACGTCGGGCTGGTCAATGCCGGCACCTGGATCCGCCCCGACGATGTCGAGGCCACCCTGGGCCAGCAACAGGGCAGCCGCCTGAACAAGGTACTGGGTGAAGCCCCGGCCGAGGTGTTCGCCATGATCGAACGCCTGGGCATCGACTGCCAGGCACGCAACGAAGGCACCCTGCACATGGCGCACAACGCCAACGGCGTAGCCGACCTGCAATCGCGTCACCAGCAATGGAGCCGACGCGGTGCCGATGTCGAGCTGCTGACCGGTGCGCAGTGCCAGGAATACTGCGGTACCGACAAGATTTCCGCCGCGTTGCTCGACCGCCGCGCCGGCACCATCAACCCCATGGGCTACACCCGTGGCCTGGCCGCTGCGGTACGCCGTCTGGGTGGGCAGGTGTTCGAACAGTCCGCTGTCACCGGGCTCACCCGCGAAGGCAGCGCCTGGCTGGTGAAGACTGCCCATGGCGCGGTCAGCGCCGACAAGGTGGTGATCTCCACCGGTGCCTACACCGAGGGCGACTGGACCGCGTTGCAGAAGCAGTACTTTCGCGGCTACTACTACCAGGTGGCTTCCAAGCCCCTGCAGGGCGCTGCGGCCGACAACGTGCTCAAGCACGGCCAGGGCTCGTGGGACACGCGCACGGTGCTCAGCAGCATCCGTCGCGACGACCAGGGCCGCCTGCTGCTGGGCAGCATGGGCCGGGTCGACAACAAGCCGGCGTGGTTCGTGCGCAGCTGGGCCGACCGCATCCAGGGGCACTACTTCCCGCAACTGGGCAAGGTCGACTGGGAAATGCACTGGACCGGCTGTATCGACTTCACCCCGGACCACCTGATGCGCCTGTTCGAACCGGCCCCGGGCATCGTTGCGGTCACCGGTTACAACGGCCGTGGCAACACCACCGGTACTGTGATCGGCAAGGCCTTCGCACAGTACCTGCTGCAGGACGATCCGGATGCACTGCCGATCCCGTTCGCCCCGATGAAACCGGTATCGGCCCCGTTGCTGCGCACCGGCTTCTACGAAACCGGCTTTTCGCTGTACCACGCCGGGCAGTGCCTGCGCGTGCTGCTGTAACCCCCGCTCCAGTGCGCGGCCATCGACAGGGATGCCCTGGTCGATGGCCTTCGGCATTGCCCGCATGCCGTCCACCTGCCCGCATTTTCAATGCCCCGTACCGTTCGCGCCCGGTCGAGAATCATTAACACCCGCGATTTTTTCAATTGGACTGGATCCAATCGGTAGTGTCGTTTAGCCTTCGCCGCCATCATGAGCGCCTTTGCGCTGAACGCGCTCGCTAAAACGGACTTGAAGGGTGCCACTTGCACAACATTCCCCATATTCGCCTCCACCTGCGTGACCTGGTTCGTACCGAGTCCTTCGCCGAGCTGAACAGCTACTTCGATGCCCTGCAGGCCGAGTGGAGCAGCGCCGAGCCTGGCACCCACCATTATCTGGACACCGCCCGCACCGGCACGCTGTTCGACTTCAGTGTGACCCCGGCGCCGGAGATCGCACGCTTTCTGCAGGCCTGGGTCGCCGCCTGCCCGGATGCCTTCCATCCGCGCCTGTTCCTGGGCAACTACTGCTATGGCCGCGCCGGCAATATCCGCGGCAACGGCTGGGCCAACAGCGTGACCGACGACTGCTGGCTGGGCGCGGCGCTGGCTTGTGAACTGTCGGCGGTGCACCTGCTGGCGGCGCTCGAACGTTCGCCGCAGCCGGTGGCTGCAGGCGTCACCCTGATGGAGCTGTGCGCGCACTTCCACGAGCCGGCGTGGCTGAACGCGCTGTTCGGTGGCGAGCCTGCCAAGGGCATGGCCAGCGACAACCAGGACCCCGAACTGCTGGAGATGGCGGTCGAACACCTGGCCCACTACGGCCTGACGCCCTTGCAACAGGCCCCCACGGCGCTGCCGGCCGGCCTGCCGCAACGCCAGGCGCACGAGATGGACCAGGGGCAGGATTACTGGCTGCACCGCGTGATGGAGTGGCGCCCGGACTGCCTGGAAGCGCTGCTCAACTATGCCAACTACCTGTTGCCGCGCTGGGGCGGCAGCTACGAAGACATCGAAGGCTTTGCCAGCGGGCCGCTGTGCGCCGCGCTGAGCGAAGCGCAGCGCAATGCGATCCGCTGGCTGGCGTTCTACGACATCCACGAGGATTACCCCGCCAAGGAGGAATTCAACGCTGCACGCGAGTACCTCGAGCACTTCGAGGCCTGGCTGCAGCGCGACCTGCTGCCAGCCTACCGCGGTTATGCGCTGGGTTACTTCGGCCAGTTCTGCAGCTATTCGCTGGACAACCAGCCACGTGCGATGGCGATGCAGGTCGCGAGCGTGCAGGCCTTCCCCGAAGGCGAGTACTTCCGCCATGTCGAGGGGCCGTTCCACAGCTTCGTCTACCTCACCATGGTGGCCAACATGGCCGACGAAACCGGTGCCTTCAAGGTGGCGGTCGAGCGCATGTGCGCGATGAACGAGTTGGGCGTGCCGGTGGCGATCAAGGCTGTCGGTCACCAGTTCGGCCTGTGGGGTTTCGACAAGGACCCGCAGTGTGTGCCGGCCTTGCTGGACCGCGCGCGGGTGCTGGGCGAACACGACCTGGGGGACTCGGGCCTGGACATCGTCAGCCTGCCGTCATTCCTGTGGGACGGTGGGCGCCACGACGAGGGTTACTTCCTGGCGGTGCAATGGGGCGAGCGTGGCCTGCCGGGCGCGGCCTATTTCCTGCACGAGGTACACACCGGTGCCCGTGAAGAGGCCCCGCAACGCTATGTGGACGAGGGCGAAAGCCTGCGCTGGCTGGAGCGCGGTGCCCAGGACGGCTGCCCGCAGAGCATGTTCAACCTGGCCTGGAAAAAGCTTTTCGACGACGAGCTGGACATGCGTGTGCGTGCCAACCTCGACGAGGTGCTGCGCCTGTTCGAAGGCGCCCGCCAATCGTCGCGGGCAGAACAGCGCGCGCGCATCCGCATCGGCATCCTGCTGCGCGACTTCGGCACTGCCGAAGAGCAGGAAACCGGCGTGAAGTACCTGCGTTCGCTGGTCGACTGTGACGATGACTGGGTCTCGGCGCGTACCAGTGCCGAGATCGCACTGGCCTACCTGCGCGGGCAGGGCGTTCAGCAAAGCCGCTTCGCTGCCATCGAGTGGGCGCAGCATGCCGTGACCCAGTTGCCCGACAACGAAGGCATCCAAGAAGTCCAGTACGAGGTGCTCAACTCCCACAGCCTGCTCAAGAGTGTCACCAGCGTGTTCGGTGCGTTCCTGGGGCGTGGCAAGGTCGGCGCCGACGACCTGCCGCCCAAGCCGGCGCAGTAACGCCCATGGCCGCACTGCAACGGTTGCGACTTCGTGCCTGGCTGCTGCTGGGCAACGGCTTTCTGCTGGTGGGCGGGCTGGCCCTGTGCGCGCTGCCGCTGGCGATGTGCATGTGGCTGCCCGGTGCTGCGGGGCTGCTGGCCGGGTTCGTGACCCTGCCAGCGGGCATGTTCGGCTACAGCATGCTCAAGCTGCCCTTTGCGACGCGTGCCGATTCCAGCGAGGACGGCATCGCCCTGCAGGTAGTGGACGCGCCGCAGCTGTTCGAGGAAATCGAGCGGTTGCGCCTGGCACTCGGCGCGCCTGCGCTGGATGCGGTGTACCTGAACGACGACTTCAACGCCAGTATCCGCCAGCACCACGTACTGTTTCGCAGGACGCGCAACGTGATGTGGCTGGGCCTGCCCTTGCTCGACACGCTGTCGCCGCGGGCCTGTGCGGCGATCCTGGCGCATGAGTGCGCGCACATCGCCCAGCGTCATGGCCGCTATGCCAGCCGCGTGTATTTCGCACGGCTGCAATGGCAGGCGGCGAGCGAGCGGCTGGAGCGCCATCGCTCGTTGTCGAGCGCGCCGCTGCGTCTGTTCGTGGGCTGGTACGTGCCGCGTTTTCTGGCCGTGAGCATGGATTTTGCGCGGCGCTGCGAGTACCAGGCCGACGCCGAGGCGGCGCGGGTAGGCGGGGTCGAGGCGATGCGCGAGGCGCTGGTCGGCCTGGCCTTGCAGGGGCGGGCACTGGAGCAGGCGTTCTGGCCCAAGGTGTTTCTTGCCGGCAGCGCCACGCCATTGACCGACCTGGCCCGCAGCGGTGCGCCGAGCCTGCCGCAGGACATTGCCGAGGCCCGCAGCTGGCTGCATGGCGCACTGTGCAACGAGACCGACGACAGCGATACCCACCCGGCGCTGGCCGACCGCCTGGCGGCGCTGGGAGGGGCACCCGATCAGCCCGACGCGGCACTGGTGTGGCAGCGCAGCCAGCCCAGCGCGGCGCAGGCCTGGCTGGGCGAGCAGCACCTGCCATTGGCGCAGCGCCTGGACGAACAGCAGGCCGATGACAATGCCCGGCATTGCCAGCGCGCCCGTGACGAGCGCGAGGCATTGGTGGCCGAGCAGCACGACCTGCAGCGCAAACGGCGTATCCGTGCGCTGTCGGGCCACGAGATTGCCCGGCTGGCCTGGCTGTACCGCACCCTTGGCGAGGCGGGCGATGAGGCGCTGCGTTTGCTGGAAGACGCACTGCAGCAGGCGCCGGACGCGGCGGTGCGCTATCAGCTGGCCGAGTGTCATGCCCAGGCCGGGCGCCCGGACGCCGCAGCAGCACTGTGGCGGCAGGTGGCCGAGCAGCGCGGGCCGTTGCAGCTGTACAGCCTGCGCAAGCTCAGCGTGCTGGCCCTGCGCAGCGATGACCGCGGCGCGGCCGAGCACTATCGGCGCGAGGCCGATGCCCTGCAGCGTGCCGATAGCGACGATGACGGTGAAGAAGGCGAGTGGGTGCCCCACGACCTGGTGCCCGTGGAGCGCAACAAGCTGATCGAGACGCTCACGCCGCTGCTGAAACTGGCGACCGGCGTGTGGCTGCTGCGCGAGACCGGCACACGGCGCTACATTTTGCTGGTACTGGCGCGGGACTCGCTGACTTTCCGCCTGGTCAGTCGCCTGACCGGCGAAGACAGCTACCTGCGCCGGGATTGCCAGCAAATGCTCAACCGCCTGCTGCCGCGCATTCGCCTGGATCTGGTGCCCGTGGTGATGTCGGCCGGGGATGCGCGGCTGGTGTTCTGCTCGCAGGCGTCGCAGCTGCGCTTGAGCGCGTTGCTGTAGCGCTCAGTCTGCATCCGACTCGAACAGCCGCGCCAACTCCGCCCGTGCTTCCTTGGCGTTCTGCATGACCTTGGCGCGGTCATTGCGCACCAGGCCCTGGGTTTCCAGCACCTGCTCGTCATGTTCGGTGAAGCGCTGGATACGGTCTGCTGCCTGCGCTTCGGAAAGCCCCAGCCCCACCAGGGCGCGACGGGTCATTTCCAGGCTTGAGTAGAACGTCTCGCGGATCGGCACCGCGCCCACATCGGTCAGCTTGTGCACATGCTGGCGGTTACGCGCACGGGCGAGCACCTTGAGGTGCGGGTACAGGCGCTTGACCCGTTCAGCCGTGCGAGTCGTTACTTCGGGGTCATCCGTGGTGATCACGAAGTACTCGGCCTCGCCCACCTTGGCGGCATGCAGCACTTCTGCGCGCAGCGGGTCGCCGTAGAATACCGGTGCCTGCTCGAAGGTGCGGGTCAGCTCGATGGCGTCCACCGAGGTGTCCAGGGCAACGAAGGGAATCTTCTGGGCACGCAATATGCGCGAGACGATCTGGCCCATGCGCCCCATGCCGACGATTACCACGCGCGGCGCGTCGGTCTGGATCTGCCGGTACTGCTCGGGCACTTCACGGGGTGCCTGGCGGTGCTTGAGCAGGCGCGTGCAGGCCAGCAGCAACAGAGGCGTGACGGCCATCGACAGGGTGATGGTCATCAGCAGCAGGTCATAGGTGTAGGTGTCGAACAGGCCCTGATCCTTGCCCAGCTTGAATACCACGAAGGCAAATTCGCCGCCCGCCGCCAGTACCACCCCCAGGCGCAATGCATTGCCCTTGTTCAGCCCCCCGATGCGGCCGACCAGCATCAACAGTGGCAACTTGACTGCCACCAGCAACAGGGTCAGGCCCAACAGCAGGCCCGGGCTCTGCAGCAGCATGCCCAGGTTGGCCCCCATGCCCACGCTGATGAAGAACAGCCCGAGCAGCAGGCCCTTGAAGGGCTCGATCTGCGATTCGAGCTCATGGCGGTACTCGGAGTCAGCCAGCAGCAGGCCGGCGAGGAAGGCGCCCAGTGCCATGGAGATGCCGGCTTCTTCCATCAGCCAGGCAGTACCGATCACCACCAGCAGCGCGGTGGCGGTGGAGACTTCCGGCAGCCCGGTACGGGCGACGATGCGAAACACCGGGCGCAGCAGATAGCGGCCGCCGACGATCACCACCGCGATGCTGGCGAACACCTTCAGGCCATGTGCCAGGCTGTCGCCGTGGCTGGTGTCCGGGCCGCTGGCGGCCAACAGGGGCACCAGGGCGATCAGCGGAATGGCCGCGATATCCTGGAACAGCAGCACGGCGAAGGCCAGGCGTCCATGGGGGGCGTTGAGCTGCTTGCTTTCGGCCAGGCTCTGCAGGCCAAGGGCGGTGGACGATAACGCCAGGCCCAGGCCGACGACCACGGCGGCGGGCATCGGCTGGCCGAAGCCGAACAGGGCAATGGCGCCGATCACGGCGCCCGTCAGCAGCACCTGCGCCAGCCCCACGCCGAACACCGATTTGCGCATCAGCCACAGGCGGCGCGGCGAAAGCTCCAGGCCGATGATGAACAGCAACAGCACCACACCCAGCTCGGAAATGTGCGCGACGCTTTCGGTGTCGCGGATCAGCCCCAGGACCTGGGGGCCGATGGCGACGCCTGCGAGCAGGTAGCCGATCACGGCGCCCAGTTGCAAACGCTTGGCCAGGGGCACCGCAATGACCGCGGCAAGCAGGAAGATGACGGCTGTTTGCAAAAGGCTGCCTTCGTGTGGCATCGCTCGGCTCCAGGGGGCTGCTACGGCGGCAGCGTTGAACAGTGAGGGCGCATGATGAGGCTGCGCCCGGCATTGCACAAACCGATGGGCGTCAAGGCACCTAAGGCCCGGGGCGGTACTGCAGGGCCTCGGCCAGGTGCACGCGTGCGATGTGTGCGGCCTGTTCCAGATCGGCCAGCGTACGCGCCACCTTGAGCAGGCGGTGCGCCGCCCGTAGCGACAAGGTTAGTCGTTCGCACGCGGTTTCCAGCCAGTGCTGATCGTCAGCGGACAGCGCGCAGTGCTGGCGCAGGCCGGGCAGCTCGAGAAAGGCGTTGGCACAGCCCTGGCGCTGTTGTTGTCGTTCGCGTGCGGCAGCCACCTGCCCTGCGATGTGGGCACTGGCGGGGCCGTTGTCGGTGCAGTGCGAGAGCGCCGTGGCTTCACGGGCGACGGTCAGGTGCAGGTCGATGCGATCAAGCAACGGGCCGGAGAGCTTGTTGCGGTAGCGCTGGATCTGGTCGCTGCTGCATCGGCAGCGACCGGTGGGGTCGCCATGGTAGCCGCAGGGGCAGGGGTTCATCGCCGCCACCAATTGGAAGCGGGCCGGGAAGCGGATCTTGTCCTTGGCCCGGGCGATCACGATTTCGCCCGATTCCAGGGGCTCGCGCAGCACTTCCAGCACGCGCCGCTCGAACTCCGGCAACTCATCCAGAAACAGCACGCCATGGTGGGCCAGGGTGATCTCGCCGGGTTGCGGGCGGCTGCCACCGCCGACCAGTGCGGCCCCCGACGCCGAGTGATGCGGGTGGCGAAACGGACGCTGCGGCCAGCTGTTGAGCGGCAGCGGGCTGGCGACCGACTGGATGGCCGCCACCTCCAGCGCTTCGCGCTCGTTCAGCGGTGGCAGCAGGCCGGGCAGGCGGCTGGCGAGCAGAGTCTTGCCGGTGCCGGGTGGCCCGCTGAACAGCAGGTTGTGGGCCCCGGCCGCCGCGACCAGCAGGGCACGCTTGGCGGCAAGCTGGCCCTGCACCTCGTTGAGGTCGGGGTAGGGCTGGCTGTGCAGGACCAGGCCGTTGGCCTTGTAGGGTTCGAGGGGCTGCTGGCCGTTGAGGTGCGCGACCAGTTCCAGCAGGTGGTCTACGGCGTACACCACCAGGCCCGAAGCCAGGCAGGCCTCCTCGGCATTCTCCCGTGGCACCACCAGCGCGCGCCCGGCTTCGCGGGCCGCAAGCGCGGCCGGCAGCACGCCCTGCACGCAGCGCACCGCCCCCGACAGCGCCAGCTCGCCCAGGCATTCCACTGCGTGCAGCGAGGCGATCGGCATCTGCCCGTTGGCGGCCAGGATGCCCAGGGCTATGGCCAGGTCGAAGCGTCCGCCATCCTTGGGCAGGTCGGCGGGGGCGAG
Source organism: Pseudomonas sp. PS01300 (assembly GCF_029960155.1). Lineage (NCBI taxonomy): Bacteria > Pseudomonadati > Pseudomonadota > Gammaproteobacteria > Pseudomonadales > Pseudomonadaceae > Pseudomonas > Pseudomonas sp. PS01300. Next base: position 44,122 of record NZ_JASCPN010000004.1, read on the forward strand.
GTTGAGGGTGATGCGCCGCGCGGGGAACTCCAGGCCGGAGTTGAGGATAGCGCTGCGCACACGGTCCTTGCTTTCCTTCACCGTGGCTTCGGGCAGGCCGACCAGGGTCAGGTTGGGCAGGCCGTTGGCCAGGTGCGCTTCGATGGTGACCGCAGGGGCCAGTACGCCCACCTGGGCGCGGCTGTGGACAAGGGCGAGGGACATGCACACTCCATGATCGGGACAATGCCGCGTCCTGCGGCTGGGGCAAGGATAGTGGTGCGCGCGCAGGGTGCGCGGGGGAGAGTGAGTCGAGGTTTTGCAGCGGTTGACGGGGCCAGGGGCGCTGGTCAAGATCACGGCGCCCCGGTGCAGCCTTCGGGCCGCGACGGCGTGCGTGCCAATGGCTTCTATCGCCGCTTGGGGTGGGAGGTGGTGGCGCAGTTGGAGGAGGGGGATGTGCGGTATGAGAAGGTGAGGCAGGCCCCTGCATGACCCTGCAGGCGCCGGCCCTGCCGACGAAGGCTGCGCTGCGCTCTACTCGGCAGCCGCCGGGCTCAACCGCGCTTCCATCTCTTCGACCTTGGCCTCCAGCGCCTCCAGGCGTGCGCGGGTGCGGGCCAGCACTACCATCTGGCTGTCGAACTCCTCACGGCTGACCAGTTCCAGCTTGCTGAAACCACTTTGCAGCAGCGCCTTGAACTGGCTTTCCAGTTCGCTGCGCGGCTGCGCGGTGTCACCGCTGAACAGGCGCGAGGCCTGGTCGCTCAGGGCATCGAGAAAGGCTTTGGGCGCGAGCATGTTGGTCCGTCCGGTAAATGCAAAGAGGCGGCCAGTGTAACACGCACCCCACGCCCGCTCGCCCCGCACGCTTTTCGCGCATTCCCCCGATCGGTAGCGCACCGTTTTTGTGCGTGTTTGCGCTGCTGGCGACTGGCCAATTCCACGCAAGGCACGCAAGCCGTTGTAATTGGTGGCTTTGGCAGACATGGCAAGGTTTCTGCTTAGAGCCAAGTGACTCATGCACTGGTGTCGGGCCTTTGGATTGAGGCCGACGAAGCGTTACAAAGCCAGGCACTGCGCTTAGACTTGAGACGGGTTTGTTTTCCTGGGGCAAGTCCACCAATTCGGGAGAGAGTTTCATGAAGCTAGTCACTGCCATCATCAAGCCATTCAAGTTGGACGACGTGCGCGAGTCGCTGTCCGAAATCGGCGTGCAGGGCATTACCGTCACGGAAGTCAAAGGCTTCGGACGGCAGAAAGGCCACACCGAGCTGTATCGCGGTGCTGAATACGTAGTCGATTTCCTGCCCAAGGTGAAGATCGATGTCGCCATCGACGACAAGGACCTGGACCGGGTCATCGAGGCGATCACCAAGGCGGCCAACACCGGCAAGATCGGTGACGGCAAGATTTTCGTGGTCAATCTGGAACAGGCCATCCGCATCCGTACCGGTGAAACCGATACCGACGCGATCTAAGTAACGCCGCCCCAAACCCCAACGCCCCAGGAGATAACAATATGACTCTGCGTCAGTTCGCAGGGCTAGGAGCCCTTTTGTCCCTCGTAATGCCTGGCATGGCCATGGCAGAGGAGGCAGCCGCCCCCGTGCTCAACTCCGGCGACACCGCCTGGATGTTGACCGCCACCGCGCTGGTGCTGTTCATGACCATCCCGGGCCTGGCGTTGTTCTACGGCGGCATGGTGCGTTCCAAGAACGTGCTTTCGGTGATGATGCAGTGTTTCGCCATCACCGGCCTGATCAGCATTCTGTGGATGGTCTACGGCTACAGCCTGGCGTTCGATACCACGGGTATGGAAGAGGGCGTGGTCAACTTCAATTCCTTCGTCGGCGGGTTCTCCAAGGCCTTCCTGGCCGGCGTCACCCCCGCAAGCCTGACCTCGTTGTTCCCCGAGGCGGTGTTCATCACCTTCCAGATGACCTTCGCCATCATCACTCCGGCCCTGATCGTCGGTGCCTTTGCCGAGCGCATGAAGTTCTCGGCCATGCTGATCTTCATGGCCGTGTGGTTCACCCTGGTCTACGCACCGATCGCGCACATGGTCTGGTCCGGTGCCGGCGGCCTGATGTGGGACTGGGGCGTACTGGACTTTGCCGGTGGCACCGTGGTGCATATCAATGCGGGTATCGCGGGCCTGGTGGCGTGCCTGGTGCTGGGCAAGCGCAAGGGTTTCCCGACCACCCCGATGGCCCCGCACAACCTGGGCTACACCCTGATGGGCGCGGCCATGCTGTGGATCGGCTGGTTCGGCTTCAACGCCGGCTCCGCAGCCGCTGCCAACGGCACCGCCGGCATGGCCATGCTGGTGACCCAGATCGCCACGGCCGCCGCTGCGCTGGGCTGGATGTTCGCCGAGTGGATCACCCACGGCAAACCCAGCGCCCTGGGCATCGCCTCCGGTGTGGTGGCGGGCCTGGTGGCGATCACCCCGGCTGCGGGCACCGTAGGCCCGATGGGCGCGCTGGTGATCGGCCTGGTATCGGGTGTGGTGTGCTTCTTCTGCGCCACCAGCCTCAAGCGCAAGATGGGCTATGACGACTCCCTGGACGCCTTCGGCGTGCATGGCATCGGCGGCATCGTCGGCGCGATTCTCACCGGCGTGTTCGCGGCCCCTGCACTGGGCGGCTTCGGTACCGTCGAAGATATCGGCGCACAGGTCTGGGTGCAGGCCAAGGGCGTGGGCTTCACGGTGATCTACACCGCCATCGTCACCTACGTGATTCTGAAGGTGCTGGACCTGGTGATGGGCCTGCGGGTCAACGAAGAGGAAGAAGCGGTCGGCCTCGACCTCGCGCAGCACAACGAGCGTGGCTACAACCTGTAACATGCTCGAAAAAACATGCCCGGCTTGCCGGGCATTTTTTTGCCTGGATTTTGTCCATCCAAGGGCACGCAAACGGTTTCCACGGGGGCATTTGCAGGCGCTTGACGCTGTAATGGCCATCAAGCATAAAACTTACAGCGAACAAGGATATTTAGGCACTTTGCTTTTTCACACATCACGCTAGAATGCGCGCCGTAGGGTGCGGATGACCTGTCCGCGCACTTCGATACCCTTTGCTAGGCTTGGCATTGAACAGGCCGCTCACGGCGGGGTCAGCTGGTGAAGCAATGCCGGCAGCTCTTTCTTTTTGTCGGGCCCTGCACGGGCCCGCACGGTGCTCGCCAGGTGGTAGGGCGGGCGCCGCTGGCCGCGGGCTACCCGTGGCCCTGGATTTTTCCGGCAGTGGCCGCACCTGGCGCTGTTGGTCTATAACTTATCTGCTTTTCGCAAGTCATGAGGTAGAACATGAGCGACGATGATCTGGAAAACGACGACCTCGAAGTGGGCGACGAAGACGATACCGATGAAGGCCTGGAAGCGGCTGCCGACGACGTTGCCGATGACAGCGGTGACGACAGCCCCGCACCGGTAGCCAAGGGCAAGTCCAAGGCTGCGGTCTCGGTCGACGAAATGCCCAGCATGGAAGCCAAGCAGAAGGAGCGCGACGCGCTCGCCAAGGCGATGGAAGAGTTCCTGTCGCGTGGCGGCAAGGTGCAGGAAGTGGAGGCCAACGTGGTCGCCGATCCGCCCAAGAAGCCAGACAACAAGTACGGTAGCCGTCCTATCTGAGGGGTGCCGTCGAACAGAAGAGCCCGCCGTCGCTGCGGGCTTTTTTGTGGGTGGCGTTACGGGTTGCCGCTGCTGGCGCTATGGTGGGGCAGGCCCGCTCCTACAACGATCACCGCAACCCTTGTGGGAGCGGGCTTGACCCGCGATGGGGCCAGCGGGGCTAACGCCAACTGAGCAACAGCTCAGGCAACTGCGACAGGCGCTGGATCTCGGCATCCGGCTGCCCCTCGGCCGTCCACGCCTTGCCCTGCGGGTTGAACCATATCGCGCGCAGGCCGGCCTGCTGGGCCCCGGCGATGTCGTCGCCCGGGTGGTCGCCGATATGCACGGCATTGCCGGCCTCGGCCTGGCCCTGGCGCAATGCTTCGAGAAACGGTTGCGGGTCGGGCTTGCCGATGCCCAGGTCCTCGGCGCACAGGGCGAACCTGAAATAGTCGGCCAGCCCCAGGCGCCTCACGTCGGCATTGCCATTGGTGACCACGCCCAGGGTGTAGCGATGGCGCAGCACCTCCAGCACTGGCTGCACCTCGGGGAAGATATCCACCTGGTGGCGCGCATGCAGGAACACTTCAAAGCCCTCGTTGGCCAGGGCGTGGGCCCTGGCTTCGCTGTAGCCGACGTCGCTCATGGCATGGAACAGCACCTTGCGCCGCAAGGCGCTGATGCGATGCCGCAGGCCCGGCTCGGCCTGCACCAGGCGCTCGCGAATGGCATACAGGTGCTCCACCGGCACCGCGCCCAGGTCGGGTGCATTCGCCGCCAGCCAGTCGCGCAGCACGGCCTCGGCACTGACAATGACCGGGGCGGTGTCCCACAGGGTGTCGTCCAGGTCGAAGGTGATCAGCTGAATGCTCATGAGTCACTGTCCTTGCTGCGTTTGGCCCTTGGGTGGGCGCTGTCATAGACGCTCGCCAGGTGCTGGAAGTCCAGGTGAGTGTAGATCTGCGTGGTGGCGATGTCGGCATGCCCGAGCATTTCCTGTACCGCACGCAGGTCCTGGGACGATTCGAGCAGGTGGCTGGCGAAGGAGTGGCGCAGCATGTGCGGGTGCAGGTTCTGCCCCAGCTCACGGCTGCCCGCCGCCTGGACCCGCAGCTGGATCGCCCGCGGGCCCAGGCGCCGGCCTTGCTGGCTGACGAACACCGCGTTGTCCTGCGGGGCGCTGATGCCGCGCAGCGCCAGCCACTTTTCCAATGCCTCTCGGGCTTTGCGGCCTACCGGCAGCACGCGGGTCTTGCTGCCCTTGCCATGCACCTGCACCAGGCCGGCTGGCAGGTCGAGCTGATCGAGATCGAGGCTGGTCAGCTCCGACAGGCGCAGGCCCGAGGAGTAGAACAGCTCGAGCATGGCCTGGTCGCGGCGGGCGAGAAAGTCGTCGTCCACCGCGCCTTCGAGCAATTGCAGCGCGCGGTCGGTATCGAGGGTCTTGGGCAGCCGGCGCTCGCCCTTGGGCGCGGCCAGGCCGTTGGCCGGGTCGTGGTCGCACAGGCCTTCGCGGTTCAGGTAGCGGTACAGGCCGCGCACCGCCGAAAGCATGCGCGCCAGGCTGCGCGACGACTGCCCGGCATGGTGCTGGCGCGCCACGAACTGGCGCAGGTGCTGGATCTGCAGGGCGCTCCAGCTGGCGATGCCGGTTTTCTCGCAGTAGGCCAGCACGTTGGCCAGGTCACGCCGGTAGGCCAGCTGGGTATGCTCCGACACCTGGCGCTCGTTGCGCAGGTGCGCGATGAACGCGTCCAGCTGGCGCTCCATCAGCGTACCGGGCGCAGGGTCTGGATAAAGCGCGGTAGCACGCGGCCGAGCACTTCGGCGATGTAGCTCAGGAACAGGGTGCCGACGCTGCTCTTGTAGTGCTGCGGGTCGTGGCTGGCGATGGCGAGCACGCCATGCAGGCCCTGATAGTCGAGCGCGGCGACGGCACTGGAGCCGACTTCGGGACGCTGGGCCTCGCCGAACAGGAAGTCCAGCTCGTGGTCGCGCAGGGTGCCGCTGACCGTCTTGCCCGCGCACAGCAGGCCGCCGATGGCCTGTTGCGCTTCGGTCGGGTTGACCCAGCGGCCCACGGGGGCCACGGTATCGCCGAACAGGATCAGGCTCACGAACGGCACCTTGAACTCCTGGCGCAGGCTGTCCTCGACGGCCATCACCACGGCCTCGAGGCTATCGGCGTCGAGCAGGTCGAGGATCAACCGGCGGGTCTTCTCGAACAGCCGGTCGTTGTCGCGGGCCACGTCCATCAGGTGCGAGAGGCGGTGGCGCATCTCGATGTTGCGGTCGCGCAGCAGCTTGAGCTGGCGCTCCACCAGCGACACGCTGTCGCCGCGCTGGTGAGGGACCTGCAACTCCAGCAGCAAGTCGTCATGCTCGGCGAAGAACGCCGGGTTGGCGCGCAGGTAAGCCACCACGTCCTGGGCCCCGACGCTGGGCGTCGAGCCCTGGGCGTCGGAGGCTTCGGGCTCTGCGGTGGGCGTGTGGGGCTGGTCGGTCATGGCTGGTACTCACTCATAGGCGAACCTGTCCTTCATACACGCGTACGGCAGGGCCTGTCATCACTACAGGCCGGCCCGGGCCGCCCCATTCGATGGACAGGCGCCCTCCGGGCAGGTCGATCAGCAGCGGCGAATCCATCCAGCCCTGGCTGATGGCAGCCACCGCCGCGGCGCAGGCACCGGTGCCGCAGGCCTGGGTTTCCCCGGCGCCGCGCTCCCACACGCGCAACTGGGCGCGGTGGCGGTCGATGACCTGGAGGAAGCCGACGTTGACCCGCTGCGGGAAGCGCGGGTGGTTCTCGATCTGCGGGCCGAGGTCGTGCACCGGGGCGCTATTGATGTCGTCGACGCGCAGCACCGCATGGGGGTTGCCCATCGACACGGCAGCCAGGTTGACCGTGCGACCGGCCACTTCCAGCGGGTAGCTCAGGGCCTGGGCGGGGGCGTCGAAGGGGATCTCGGACGGCACCAGGCGCGGTGGGCCCATGTCGACGCTGATCTGCCCGTCGCCGCGCACATCGAGTTCGATGATGCCGCTCTTGGTCTCGACGCGGATGCGCTTTTTCGCCGTCAGGCGCTTGTCCAGCACGAAGCGCGCGAAGCAGCGCGCACCGTTGCCGCATTGCTCGACCTCGGACCCGTCGGCGTTGAAGATCCGGTAGCGAAAGTCCACGTCCGGATTGCTCGGCGCCTCGACGATTAGCAGTTGGTCGAAACCGATGCCGGTGTGCCGGTCACCCCATTGCTTGGCGTGCTTGGGCAGGATGTGCGCGTGCTGGCTGACCAGGTCGAGGACCATGAAGTCGTTGCCCAGGCCGTGCATCTTGGTAAAACGCAGCAGCATGGGGTCACTCCGGCAGCAGGCTTTCGCCGGCAAACAGCTCGGCCACGGTTTCGCGACGGCGCACTTCGAAGGCCTGATCGGCATCCACCAGTACTTCGGCGCAGCGACCACGGGTGTTGTAGTTCGAACTCATGACGAAACCGTAGGCACCGGCCGAATGCACGGCCAGCAGGTCGCCCTCGGCCAGGTTCAGCGCACGGTCCTTGGCCAGGAAGTCGCCGGTCTCGCAGATCGGGCCGACCACGTCATAGCTGCGCGGCTCGCCATCACGCGGCTGCACGGCGGTCACGTCCATCCAGGCCTGGTACAGCGCCGGGCGGATCAGGTCGTTCATCGCCGCGTCGACGATGGCGAAGTCCTTGTGCTCGGTGTGCTTGAGGTACTCGACGCGGGTCAGCAGCACGCCGGCATTGGCCACGATGTAGCGGCCCGGTTCGAATACCAGCGCCAGGTCGCGGTCGCCCACGCGCTCGCGGATGGCCTTGATGTAGTCGCCGGCCAGTGGCGGCTCTTCGTCGCGATAGCGCACGCCCACGCCGCCGCCCAGGTCCAGGTGGCGCAGGTAGATGCCGCACTCGCCGAGGCGGTCGATCAGCGCCAGCAGGCGGTCGAGGGCATCGAGGAAGGGCTCCAGCGTCGTCAGCTGCGAACCGATGTGGCAGTCGACGCCGACGATTTCCAGGTTCGGCAGCTGCGCGGCGCGCACGTAGACTTCTTCGGCATCGGCAATGGCGATACCGAACTTGTTCTCTTTGAGGCCGGTGGAAATGTACGGGTGGGTGCCGGCATCGACATCCGGGTTGACCCGCAGCGAGATCGGCGCGCGTACGCCCATTTCGGCGGCAACCACCTGCAGGCGCTCCAGCTCGTCGGTGGACTCGACGTTGAAGCAGTGCACGCCCACTTCGAGGGCGCGGCGCATGTCGTCGCGGGTCTTGCCCACGCCGGAGAACACCACACGGTCGGCGCGCCCGCCGGCGGCCAGCACACGCTCCAGTTCACCGCCCGAGACGATGTCGAAGCCTGCGCCCAGTCGTGCCAGCACGTTCAGCACGCCGAGGTTGGAGTTGGCTTTTACGGCGAAGCACACCAGGTGCGAAACACCCTGCAATGCATCGGAGTAGCTACGGTACTGGGCTTCGATATGCGCCCGCGAGTACACGTAGGTAGGCGTGCCGAAGCGTTCGGCAATCGCCGACAGCGCCACGCCTTCCGCGAACAGCTCGCCGTCGCGGTAGTTGAAAGCGTCCATGGGGATCCCTTAATCAGTGCTGGTGCGATTGCGACTTTTTGCCGTCTTTACCGTCTTCAGGCAGGTACAGTGGGCCTTTCTGACCGCAAGCGGAGACGAGGCAGGCAATCGCGACTAGCGCCGCGAGGGAGGAAATCAGGCGCTTCATGGCGAAATCCTTTGAATTTAAGCAGTATTGCGCCCGAGTATACCGAGCGCCCGGCGCCTTGCCTATGTAGCCGCTGCGCCGTCGGACAGGCGCCCGTGCAGGGTGTCGGCTGCGGGCGTTAACCTTTGCATTCGTGGCGCGGCGCTCGTATCTTGCCCGGCTTGCGTGTGTGCAGACATTTTCGAGGTTCTTGCAATGAGTTTGAGCGAAGCGCGTTTTCACGACCTGGTCGACGCGACCCAACAGGCCCTGGAAGACCTGTTCGATGAAACCGACCTGGACCTGGACATGGAGAACTCGGCGGGCGTTCTGACCATCAAGTTCGACAACGGCAGCCAGTTGATCTTCAGCCGCCAGGAGCCGCTGCGCCAGCTGTGGCTGGCCGACAAGTCGGGTGGTTTCCATTTCGACTATGACGAAGCCAGCGGCAAATGGACCTGTGAGAAGACCGAGGAACTGCTCGGCGAGATGCTCGAGCGCATCGTCTGGGAGCGGGTCGGCGAAAAGCTCGACTTCGACGAGATCTGAGATGAGCACTGCTGCCAAACCGGCCAAGCCGCTGTACAGCAATGTCAGCCCGGCGGTGCCGTCGCCCTGCATCAGCCTCTGCCGGCTGGACGAGGCCAAGGTGTGCCTGGGCTGCTTTCGCCATGTCGAGGACATTCGCCAGTGGCGCAGCGCCGACGACCAGCGCCGCCGCGAGATCTGCGCCCAGGCACAGGCACGACGCCAGGCGGCCGGCTAGGCTGCGACGGCGAGCCTCTTGTGTATTTATTGTGCTGTGGTAGTGTCGAGGTTGATCGGCCTGGCCGAAAAACATGCAAACCCCGCCCTTGGGCGGGGTTTTGCTTTATAACGCCCAGCACTTTTACCCATGAACAAGGAGTCTGACTGGATCATGAGCACCAAGCCTTCCCTTATCCTCACCCGATTGGACGTACAGCGTCTCGAGCGTCTGATCGATGGCCTCGATGAAAAGACGCAGGACTCGCCGGGTGTGCTCGCCCTGCAGGACGAGCTGGACCGCGCCGAGCAGGTAGTGAGCCACGAGGAGGTTCCGGCCGGTGTCGTGACCATGAACTCGCGCGTGCATTGCCGCGATGAAGTCAGCGGCAAGGACTACCACCTGACCCTGGTGTACCCGAAGGACGCCGGCGCCGAAGGCACGGTCTCGATCCTGGCGCCGATGGGCAGCGCATTGCTCGGCCTGTCGGTGGGCGAGCAGATCGACTGGCCGGTGCCCGGCGGCAAGACCCTCAAGCTCAAGCTGCTCGAAGTCGAGTACCAGCCCGAAGCCGCAGGCGACTTCGACCTCTGATCAGGCCGCTTCCAGCGCCTGGTTGAGCACCCGCTCCAGTTCCTGCTTGTAGCGCAGGTACAGGATGCTCGAGCCCTGGCCTTCGGCAAGCAGGTCGGACAGGTCCAGGTCGGTGATGTAGCAGCGGTAGCGCTGGGCGTCACGGCGCTGGCCGACGATCTCGCGGGCGACCACCGCATACAGCTGGTCGCCATACTCGAGCTCCGAAAACTCCTTCTGGTTGCAGTACAACGTCACCTGCAGGGCGTCTTCGACGCCTGCCTGGATGATCGCCTGCACTTCGTAGGCGGTGCTGCCCAGCGTGGTGGGCGGTGCCTGGCGCGGCTCCAGCTGGCGTGCCCGGCCGATACCGGGGGGCGACAGCTGATAGTAGAGGATGTCCAGCGCGCCCTGTGCCGGCAGCTCTTCCAGCGGCAGCCGTGCGTTGTGCCGGAACACCACCGATTGCAGAAAGCGCTGCAGCGGCAGCAACAGGCTGCTGTCGTCGTGGTAGGGCAGGCGTTGCTGCCACAGCGCATTGAATTCATCCAGCACGTAGACGTCGGCCCAGTTCTCCTGCACCCGGTAGAACACCTGCAGGCACTGCGGCTGGCCCTGGGGCAGCACCAGCGCAAGGTCGTGGTCTTCCAGCACGTTGGCGTCCAGGTGCAGCGGGGTGTACTCGGCACGTTCCTCGCCCAGGTACGCCAACAGTGCATCCTGACTGTCCAGGCTGACCAGGTTGACCGCCCCGTGGTGCAATTCCAGTACATGGGTGTGTTGCTGCACCTGTATCAGGTAGCGATGCCCCAGGCCTTCGGCAAGCAGCGCCTGAGCGGTGGCGAACACCTCTTCGACCCGCTGGGCGATGGCCTGGGCGCGGTTGTGGCAGAAGCAGCGCACGTTCAGCGTAGGCAGGTGGCCCTTGCTGCCCAGGCTGTTGAGGTAGTCGCGCAGGTTGCGCATCAGGGCGTGCTCGCCGTCATACCGCTGCACCAGCACTTCGTTCCAGCTGTTGAGGGTCACCTGGTCCAGGGTCAGCACCAGGTTCTCGCGCACCCCGGCGTAGCTCAGCGAGTCGGTGCGCTCGGTGGTCATCAGGATGTTGAGGTCGCGGTGATGCTGCAGCGGGTCGATGCCGACGTTGACCAGCAGCAGGATCTCGTCCGCCACGCTCGGTTGCAGCAGGCGCGCCTCGCTGACTTCCTTGAACGGCAGGGCCACGCTCTGCTGCAGGCTGCCCAGCAGGTTGAACAGCTCGTACTCGCTCAGGTCGCTGCTGCCGGGGTTGAGCGCCAGGCGCGTGGTGCTGTCGATCACCCCGTTGCGGTGCGCCCAGGCCAGCAGTTCGAGCAATTCGCGGCAGCGCTTGAACGGCACGAACTGCTCCCACTCATGGGCGTTCAGGTTGCCGCTGTACAGGCTCCAGTGGGTTTGCCCAGGCTCCTGGCGATTGGGTGCCTGGACCAGGGTCAGGGTGTCTTCGGCCAGGTCCGGGGCGATGCCCGGGTTGATGAACTCGACCTTGCCGGCGCGCCGCTCGAAGGCGGCGTAGAGGCGTCGGCCCAGCACGTTGAGGTCGCGCTGGTCGAGGCGCGTGGCAGCTTGAGGGTTGCGTGCGAACTGGCCGAGAAAACGGTAGCTGTGGTTGAGTTCGGCCACCAGGATGCGCCGTTCGGCTTCCACCTGGCGCACCTTCCACTGGCTGCGGCTGTCCAGCAGCATCAGCTGGCGCTCGTCCCAGCCCCACTCGCGGGTCAGGCGCTCGAGCAGGTCGCGCTGCCAGCCGCCGCTGCGCTGGCGCGCCAGCAGGCTGATCTTCTTGTTCACCTTCAGGTACAGGCTGCGTCGTACCAGTTCCAGGCGCTGGGCCTCGCCGCGGTGCAGCAGGTACTGCTCGATACGCCGGTACACCATCATGTACGGGTCCAGCTCGTCGAGGTCGAGGCGGTTGGCGAACACTGCCTGCTTGAACTGCAGGCTCAGGCACTGCACGTGCGGATGTTCGCTGGCATACACCTCGGTCAGCAGCAGCTTGAGCAGCGACTTGTAGGGTGACTCGATGCCCTTGAACAGCTGCCACAACCCGGCGCCCACGAACTCGCCGGGCGGGATGTGGGCCAGGTGGCCGAGGTCCAGGTTCTCGTCGGCGCGGATGAAGCGCTTGGACAGCAGGGTCTGGGTGTAATGCGCGTAGCTGCCTTCCTCGTAGACTGGCACCAGCCACCACAGCGGCGTGCGCCCGGCCAGCCACAGCGCGGTGCGGTAGAACTCGTCCAGCAGCAGGTAGTGCTGGGTGGTGCCGCAGTCGTCGGAACTCAGTGCGGTATTGCGCTCGCCGGTGACGAAGCGCTCCGGCTCGATCAGGAACAGGTGCAGTTCGGCGCCCTGGGACGCGGCCCAGACCTCCAGCAACACGCACTTTCTGCGCAGCTCGCTCAGCTCGGCCTCGCTGAGCCCGGGGGCGTGGCACAGCCACACGTCCATGTCGCTTTCATCGGCCTGGGCCAGGGTGCCCAGGCTGCCCATCAGGTACAGCCCCAGCAGCGGGCGCGGTGGCTGGCCGTGGCGCTTGCGGTAGGTGAACGAGCGGGTGAGGCGTTGGGCCTCGGCCAGCGCCTCGTCGTCGGGCTCGTAGCACGAGATGCCCGCCGGAGTGGTGCCCGATACGTAGCCGGGCAGCAGCGGGTGATTGACGTGGAAGAACAGCGCCAGCAGGTTGAGCACCTGCTGCTGGCGGCTCGACAACCCTTCCATGGCGCGTGCCAGTCGACCCTGGTTGATGGCCAGGAAGCGCTTGCGCAACTGGCTGAGCACCTTGCGATCGATGCCTTCGTCGAGGTCGGGTCGAATTTCGTGGGGGTGGTTCATTGCAGGGCTCTAACTGGCCATCACGGGAGCAATGGCGAGTTTAGCCGCTACAGGGCGAGGGGCTGAAATCTATTTGATTTCTGGCGCCATTTTGTCAGCGCCTGACGTATTGACCGGGTGTGGCCTTCGCCGGCAAGGCCGGCTCCTGTATCGATCTGCAGGAGCCGGCCTTGCCGGCGAAGGCTTCAGCGAAGCTCTCAAGCCGGCTCGGCGACCGTGTTCAGGATGATCAGCAACTGCTGTACGTTCTGCGCCGCATCGCGGCCCAGCGGGGTCAGGTAGCCGCCGTCTTCCTGGGTGATCAGTTCCTTGGAGAACAGGCGCTTGGCGGCGGCAATCGCCTGGGGTGCTGCGGTGGCATGGACTTTCAGTCCTTCCTGCGTGCTGTCCAGGTTGAACAGCGCGAGTATTTCCAGTTCGGCAATCAGCTCGGGGGTAAACGACATAGATACTCCGGACTTTCCTGAAGTGGAGGGCAGCACCCTTGCAGGGGTACATGAAGTTGCAGTGTAGCCACGCCAGCCGGTAATTGCTTCAGTCCTTTTCGGGTGGCAACTCAGGCAGCGCACGCAGGGCGGTTTCGTACCACTGCGTATCGAACGCTCGGTCGTCCTCGAGCATGGCGTCGATCTCGCAGGCCAGCACGTGGGCCATCAGGTTGAGGATGTCCTCGCGCTCGTAGCCCACCAGCGTCAGCTTGTTGAACGTGGCCTTGGCCGCTGGCGGGTTGTCGTTCTCGATCTGGTTCTCGATGGCCTGGATCAGGGTCGATTCGGCGAACGCTTCTTCGTCATTGTCGATATCGGTGGGCTCGCTCATGGGCGCTCTCCTCGGAATGGGCATCCAGTTTGCCACGCAGTGCACGCCAATGCCTGGCTATCGAGCAACTGCATGATGCTGGTCAGTGCCTGCGGTAGCGTCTATAAAGGCCAGGCCAACCCCTTTCGGCCTGGAGGCATGTTTCATGCTCAAGCTTCACGAATTTGCAGTCAGCAACTACTACAACATGGTCAAACTGGCGCTGCTGGAAAAGGGCGTGCACTTCGAAGAGGTGCTGTTTTTCGGCGGCCCCGGCCCCGCATCACTGAAGATCAGCCCCTGCGGCAAGGTGCCGGTGCTGGAGACCGAGCACGGCTTTCTCAGTGAGACCAACCTGATCCTTGACTATATCGAGCAGACCCAGCCCGGCAAGGCGCTGCTGCCCGAGGGCGTGTTCGCCCAGGCCAAGGTGCGCGAACTGGCCAAGGAGATCGAGCTGTACATCGAGCTGCCGGCCCGAGCCTGCTACCCCGAGGCGTTCTTCGGTGCCCAGGTGGACCCGGCCATCAAGCAAAAGGCCAAGGCCGAGCTGCTGGCGGGTCTTGCCGCCCTCAAGCGCAACGGTGCCTTCGCTCCCTATGTGGCGGGCGAGCAGATGACCCTGGCGGACATCCTGTTCTGCTACAGCGTCGACCTGGCGTATGCGGTGGGCAAGAAGGTGTTCGACATGGATGTGCTGGCGGACTTCCCGCAGGCCAAGGCCCTGCTCGAACACTTCAAGCAGAACCCCAACGTGCAGAGAAACGCCGCAGACAAGGAAGCCCAGATGCCGGCCTTCCTCGAGATGGTGCGTACCGGCAAGCGCTGACTTCAGCGCAGCCAGGCCCGCCAGACGGGCCTGGCGAATGCCTCAGCGGCTGGCCAGCAGCGCCTGGCCGCGGGCCACGGCTGCACGTACCTGGGCCGGTGCGGTGCCGCCGATGTGGTTGCGCGCGTTCACCGAGCCTTCCAGGGTCAGCACGGCAAACACGTCCTGCTCGATCTGGTCGCTGAACTGGCGCAGTTCGTCCAGGCTCATCTCGGCCAGGTCCTTGCCGGTGTCCACGCCGTACTTCACCGCGTGGCCGACGATCTCGTGGCAATCACGGAACGGCAGGCCGCGGCGTACCAGGTAATCAGCCAGGTCGGTGGCGGTGGAGAACCCGCGCAGCGCGGCTTCGCGCATGATCGCGTGCTTTGGCTTGATCGCCGGGATCATGTCGGCAAATGCCCGCAGCGAATCGCGCAGGGTATCGGCGGCATCGAACAGCGGTTCCTTGTCTTCCTGGTTGTCCTTGTTGTAGGCCAGCGGCTGGCCCTTCATCAGGGTCAGCAGGCCGGTCAGGGCGCCGAACACGCGGCCGGTCTTGCCGCGTACCAGCTCGGGGACGTCGGGGTTCTTTTTCTGCGGCATGATCGAGCTGCCGGTGCAGAAGCGGTCCGGCAGGTCGATGAACTGGAACTGCGCGCTGGTCCACAGCACCAGCTCTTCGGAAAAGCGCGACAGGTGCATCATCGCGATGCTGGCCGCCGCGCAGAATTCGATGGCGAAGTCACGGTCGGACACGCCGTCCAGCGAGTTGCCGCCCACCGCTTCGAAGCCCAGCAGCGAGCAGGTCAGTTCACGGTCGATCGGGTAGGTGGTACCGGCCAGTGCGGCGCTGCCCAACGGCATGCGGTTGGTGCGCTTGCGGCAGTCCACCAGGCGCTCGTAGTCGCGGCTGAGCATTTCGAACCAGGCCAGCAGATGATGCCCGAAGGTCACCGGCTGGGCGGTCTGCAGGTGGGTGAAGCCCGGCATGATGGTGTCGGCTTCGCGCTCGGCCTGCTCCAGCAGGCCTTTTTGCAGGCGGGTGATCTCGGCCAGGATCAGGTCGATCTCGTCGCGCAGCCACAGGCGGATGTCGGTGGCCACCTGGTCGTTGCGGCTGCGCCCGGTGTGCAGCTTCTTGCCGGTGATGCCGATGCGGTCGGTCAGGCGTGCCTCGATGTTCATGTGCACGTCTTCGAGGTCGATGCGCCAGTCGAAGTTGCCGGCCTCGATTTCGCCCTGGATGGTGGTCAGGCCGTCGATGATGCTGTCGCGCTCGGCATCGGTGAGCACGCCGACCTTGGCCAGCATGGTGGCGTGGGCGATCGAACCCATGATGTCGTGGCGGTACAGGCGCTGGTCGAAGGTGACGGAGGCGGTGAAGCGGGCGACGAAGGCGTCGACCGGCTCGCTGAAACGGCCGCCCCAGGACTGGTTGGTCTTGTCGGTGCTCATGGATTCACTCGTGTAAGGCGTGAACGGAAAAAGTGGCGCAGATGATAGCAGGGTTGCCGGGGCTCACGGGGCTCGGCGGTCGGCGCAACTGCGGGTTTGTGTCGCAGCCGGGGGCCACGACAGGGGCGATGCAAAAGGATATTTATCGATTGAACGGCAGCGTGCCTGCAACCGTCTACAGTTGGACAGAGGATTGGCAGGTTTCGCCCTCCCAGTGAATCTTTAGCCCTCGTGCGAGTCTGAGCGTGGATCGCCGTGACGGTCGTCACTTCACCTGTCTACGCTATCCTTGTGCGAGACTCACGCAGGAATCCAGCGCTATATGAATGTCCTGATCGTTGATGACGAACCCCAAGCCCGGGAACGCCTGAGCCGAATGCTCGGCGAGCTGGAGGGCTATACCGTGCTGGAGCCCAGCGCCACCAATGGCGAAGAGGCCCTGGCATTGATCGACAGCCTCAAGCCCGAGGTGGTCCTGCTCGACATCCGCATGCCCGGCATGGACGGGCTGCAGGTGGCGGCCCGGTTGTGCGAGCGCGAAGCGCCACCGGCCGTGGTGTTCTGTACGGGGGATGACGAATTCACCGTGCAGGCGTTCAAGGACAGCACCCTGGGCCATCTGCTCAAGCCGGTTCAGGCCGATGCCCTGCGCGACGCGCTGCGCAAGGCCGAGCGCCCGAACCGCGTGCAGCTGGCGGCGCTGACCCGCCCCGGCGCCGAAAGCGGCAACGGGCCGCGCAGCCACATCAGCGCCAGGACCCGCAAGGGCATCGAGCTGATTCCCATCGACCAGGTGATCTACTTCATCGCCGATCACAAGTACGTGACCTTGCGTCATGAGGGCGGCGAGGTGCTGTTGGACGAACCGCTCAAGGCTCTGGAAGACGAGTTCGGCGAGCGCTTCGTGCGTATCCACCGCAACGCGCTGGTGGCCCGCGACCGTATCGAACGCCTGCAGCGCACGCCGCTGGGGCATTTCCAGCTTTTTCTCAAGGGCCTCAATGGCGATGCCCTGATTGTCAGCCGCCGCCATGTGGCCGGCGTACGCAAGATGATGCAGCAGCTTTAGGGCGGGGCGGGAGCACTGCTTGACCAGGGACGGTCGACCCCTCCACTGACATAGATCTGCTAGCAGCCCGGATTGAGCTGTTATCATCCCGCGCATCTATCTCGTACGGATCGATCCATGTCCACTCGTGAAATCCGCATTGCCACGCGCAAAAGTGCCCTTGCCCTGTGGCAGGCCGACTATGTAAAAGCCCGCCTCGAACAGGCACACCCCGGCCTGGTGGTGACCCTGGTGCCAATGGTCAGCCGCGGCGACAAGCTGCTCGACTCGCCGCTGTCGAAGATCGGCGGCAAGGGCCTGTTCGTCAAGGAGCTGGAAACCGCGTTGCTGGAGCAGGAAGCCGACATCGCCGTGCACTCGATGAAAGACGTGCCGATGGACTTCCCCGAAGGCCTGGGCCTGTTCTGCATCTGCGAACGCGAAGACCCGCGCGATGCCTTTGTCTCCAACACCTATGCCAGCCTCGATGCACTGCCGGCAGGCGCCATTGTCGGCACCTCCAGCCTGCGTCGCCAGGCGCAGTTGCTGACCCGCCGCCCCGACCTCGAGATCCGCTTCCTGCGCGGCAACGTCAACACCCGCCTGGCCAAGCTCGATGCCGGCGAGTACGACGCGATCATCCTGGCGGCTGCCGGTTTGATCCGCCTCGGTTTCGAAGACCGCATCACCGCCAGCATCAGCGTCGACGACAGCCTGCCAGCCGGTGGCCAGGGCGCGGTAGGCATCGAGTGCCGCACCACCGACGCCGAAATCCATGCCTTGCTCGCGCCGCTGCACCACGCCGATACGGCTGACCGCGTGGTGGCCGAACGGGCCATGAACAAGCACCTCAACGGCGGCTGCCAGGTACCGATCGCCTGTTACGCCGTGCTCGAGGGCGAGCAGCTGTGGTTGCGCGGCCTGGTGGGCGAACCGGCCGGCGGCCTGTTGCTCAGCGCCGAGGCACGTGCACCGCGCGCAGACGCGGATGCACTGGGTGTACGCGTCGCCGAAGACCTGCTGAACCAGGGCGCCGAAGACATTCTCAAGGCGGTGTATGGCGAGGCCGGCCACCCGTGAACGGCTGGCGCCTGCTGCTGACCCGGCCGGCCGACGACTGCGCGGCACTGGCCGCGACCCTGGCCCAGGCCGGGGTGTTCGGCAGCAGCCTGCCGCTGCTCGAGATCGAAGCGCTGCCGGTGACCGATGCGCAGCGCAGCACCGTGCTCGGCCTGGCCGACTATGCTGCGGTCATCGTGGTCAGCAAGCCGGCAGCCCGGCTCGGCCTGGCCCTGCTCGACCAGTACTGGCCCCGCACGCCGGCCCTGCCGTGGTTCACGGTGGGGGCGGCTACCGCCGCGATCCTGCAGGCCCATGGCTGCGAAGTGCACTTCCCGCCACTGGGGGATGACAGCGAAGCCCTGCTGCAACTGACCCGGCTGCAGGAAGTTTTCGCACAGCCCCAGCCGCGCTTTCTGATCATGCGTGGCGAAGACGGTCGCGAGCTGTTGGCCGAGCGATTGACCGCGCAGGGTGCTAGTGTCGATTATCTGCCCCTGTACCGCCGCTGCCTGCCCGAGTACCCGGTCGGCACACTGATGCGACGCATCGATGCGGAACGCCTGAACGGCGTGGTGGTCAGCAGTGGGCAGGGTCTTGAACACCTGCGCCAGCTGGCTGGCAGCGACTGGTCGCGACTGGCCGCGTGGCCGCTGTTCGTGCCGAGCCCGCGTGTTGCCGAGCAGGCCCGCGCCGCTGGCGCACAGAATGTAGTGGATTGCCGTGGTGCCAGTGCCACGGCTTTGCTGGCGGCGTTGCAGGAAACCCCTGCGCCCGCCTCCTAAGGCGCTAAGCTGTCTGGCGAGGTGCCCCAATGCAAAGGATGGATACGTGAGCGAAACTGCCTTGCCCAACGATGATCTGCAGCCGGCGCCAGAAGCGCCCGCGCAAACGCCCGCCGCCCCTGCCAAGCGGGCCGGCACCGGTCTGGCACTGTTCGCCCTGCTGCTGGGTGCGGCAGGTGTCGCAATCGGTGGCTGGGGTGTCTGGCAGGTGCGCCACCTGCAGGGCGCCAACCAGCTCCAGAGCGAACAATTGCAGGCCTTGAATGCCCAGGCCCAGGCCTTGCAGCAGGGCGAGCAGCGACTGTCGTCACGCCTGGCCGACCTGCCACCGGCCGCCGAGCTCGAAGAGCGCCGGCGCCTGGTGGCGCAATTGCAGGGCGACCAGCAACGTCTGAGCCAGCGTCTGGAGACCGTGCTCGGTGCCAGCCGCAAGGACTGGCGCCTGGCCGAGGCCGAGCACCTGCTGCGCCTGGCCAGCCTGCGCTTGTCGGCATTGCAGGACATCACCAGCGCTCGGGCGCTGGTCGAAGGCGCCGACCAGATCCTGCGCGAGCAGAGCGACCCGGCCTCGTTCGCTGCCCGCGAACAGCTGGCACGCAGCCTGGCCACCCTGAACAGCGTCAAGCAACCGGACCGCACCGGGCTGTTCCTCAAGCTGGCCGCGCTGCGCGAGCAGGTAGTGCAGCTCACCGCCATGGCCCCCGAATTCGAAGAAGGCGGCGAACCGCTGTTCGGCCTGGCTGCCGACGGCGACGGTGCCAGCCGCTGGTCACAGTGGTGGGCGCAGCTGTCGCGCTACTTCCGTATCGATTTCAATGCCGACAAGAACGTCAAGCCGTTGCTGGCCGGCCAGGCCCTGAACCAGGTGCGCCTGGCCCTGAGCCTGACCCTGGAGCAGGCGCAGTGGGCCGCGCTCAACGGCGAGCCGAAGGTCTATGCCCAGGCGCTGGATGAAGCGCGCAGCGTGCTGCTGGCCAACTTCAACCACGACAACGAGCAGAGCCAGTCGATGCTCGAACAGCTCAACGCGGTGGCGAACGAGCCGGTGTCGGTAGTGACGCCGGACCTGGCCGACAGCCTCGGTGCGGTCCAGGCCTACCTCGAGCGTCGCCACCTGCCCGCCGAAGAATCGATCACGCGCCAGCCGGCGGCACAAGGTCATGAGGAGGGCACCCCATGAAACGTGCCTACCTGTGGGTGGTGGTGGCGATCATCGCCGCGACCCTGCTGGGTATCGCCGTGGCCCGGCATAGCGGATACGTGCTGATCGCCTACGACAGCTTCCGCTACGAGTCGAGCCTGTGGGCGACCCTGGCCCTGCTGCTGGCCGTGGTGCTCGTGGTGCTGATGGTGCGCTTCGTGCTGGGCCTGGTGTTCACCTCGGGCGGGGTGGTCAACCCATGGTCGCGGCGCAACCGCAGCCGGCGTACACGCCTGGCCATCGAGCAGGGGCAACTGGACCTGGCCGAGGGCCGCTGGGCCAGTGCCCAGCGCCATCTGCATCGCGCTGCCGAGGCCGAACGCCAGCCGCTGCTCTATTACCTCGGGGCGGCCCGCGCTGCCAACGAACTGGGGCGCACCGAGGACAGCGACAACCTGCTGGAACGTGCCCTGGAACGCCAGCCGCAAGCCGAGCTGGCCATCGCCCTGACCCACGCGCAGTTGCAGGTCGACCGCGGTGACACCGAGGCAGCGTTGGTGACCCTGCAGGCGATGCACGAGCGCCACCCGCACAACGTGCAGGTGCTGCGCCAGTTGCAGCGTCTGTACCAGCAGCGTGGCGACTGGAGCGCGGTGATCCGCCTGCTGCCGGAGCTGCGCAAGGACAAGGTGTTGTCTGCCGCGGAACTGGGCGAGTTGGAGCGGCGGGCCTGGGGCGAAAACCTGAGCCTGGCCGCACGCCGCGAGCAGGACGACCAGACCGCACAGCAGTCCCTTGAACGTGCCTGGCAGCAACTGACCTCGGCACAACGCCAGGAGCCGCAACTGGTGCTGGCGTATGCCGAGCAACTGCGCCAGCTGGGCGCCGAAAGCGACGCCGAGAAGGTCCTGCGTACGGCCCTGCAGCGCGAATACGAAAGCCACCTGGCCCGGCTGTACGGGCTGGTGCGAGGCGGCGACCCGGCGCGTCAGTTGCAGACGGCCGAGGGCTGGCTCAAGCAGCACCCGGACGATCCCAGCCTGTTGCTGACCCTGGGTCGTCTGAGCCTGCAGAATCGTCTGTGGGGCAAGGCGCGCGACTACTTCGAAGACAGCCTGCGCCGGCAGCGCAACCCTGAGGCCTGCGCCGAGCTGGCCCGTCTGCTGGCCGGCCTGGGCGACACCGAGCGCAGCAACCAGCTGTTTCAGGAGGGCCTGGGCCTGTTGGATGAGCGCCTGCTGGCCTTGCCTCTGCCTGAAGCCGTCCGGGCCTGACGTCGTACGGGTTTAGCCCCAGGTTAAACCCGTACTGTTTGGCTGGTTGCGGGGGTGGGTAACTTTTCGCTGAGTTACAGAGGAAATATCCACCTCAACTCTTCGACACTTCCCTTATGTTTCAGCGATTTATCGCGCCTGTCGTGCCTTGAAACAAGGCTCGATTTTCCTCTACCGTTGTTACATGTCTTTCCCGCACCTGGACTTGCCATGCCATTGGCCTGTTTGCGCTCATTGTTCTCCCTGGCTTTCGTCGCGTCGTTACTGATTCTCGCCGGTGCGTTTTACCTCGAATTCACCAAAGGGCTGGTGCCTTGCCCGCTGTGCCAGAGCCAGCGTGTATTGCTGGTTGTGTTTGCCGGTGTCTGCCTGGCCGCGCGCCTGCATGCACCGGGTCAGCCGGGTGCGCGTCGCTATGCGGCTGCGGCGTTGGGCCTGGCGCTGGGGGGCGGCTTGCTGGCGGTGCGCCAGATCTGGTTGCAGGGCAGCGGGGTGGCGGCGGGTGAGGCCTGCTCGATGCCCCTCGGTGCGCTCATCGAGCAAGGCAGCCTTGCCGACGTGCTGCACGCCATGCTGCTCGGTTCGGCCGATTGCGCTTCGATCACCTGGAGCTTTCTGGACCTGAGCCTGCCGGAGTGGAGCCTCCTGGCCTTCCTGCTGCTGGCGGCGCTGGCGTTGGCGCGGCTGCTGTACGTGCAGCCAGCGGCCACGGGCAAGTCATTGAAACCCTGACGCTTGCCGGCGGGGGCTGGGCAATCGACCGATGGCCGCGGGTGCGGCGATTAAACACTTGTATGAAACTTGTCGCCTGCGTACCTTGAAGGCAAGGGCGCGCGGGAATAATCTCCCTTGCACGCATACCCAAAACACTGCTGCTCGATGCCGTTCTGCTGCTTTCTCCCTTTGTTGTGCATACCTCGCACGACGGGGCGCAGCGGCATGACCCAGAAGGGAAGACACCGCCATGTTAGATAGTTGTCAGAATGCTCAGGAACGCTGGGGTGGGGTTCACAAGCTGATTGACCGCTGGCTGGACGAGCGGGCCGAACTGGTCACGGCCTTTCGCGCATTGCGCGATGCCAAACCGGCTTTTGCGGACAAGGACAAGAACCTCGGCTTCTGCGCGATACTGGTCGATTACGTCTCCGCCTGGCACTTCGAGGTCAGTGAGCAGTTGGTGGCTGAAGCCAAGGCGTTCGGAGATGACAAGGGCCTGGAACTGGCGAAGCAGATCAGCCCTCGTATCAGTGCCATTACCGATATCGCGTCGGCTTTCAACGATCACTGCGACAAGGGCAACTGTACCGACCAGGAGCGCTTCGCCAAGAAGCTCAGCGAGCTGGGCAGCCTGCTCCACGAGCGCTTCGAGCTTGAGGATTGCCTGATCGAAGTGCTGCACAACGCGCACAAGGAAGAAGAGGCCGTCCAGGCCTGATCCCTGTCTCCTCCGTTGCCGACATTCAGTCGGCAACCCCCAGTAGTTCGATCTCGAAGATCAGTGGCGTGAACGGCGGAATCAGATCGCCTGCGCCATCGGCTCCGTAGGACTTGGCCGACGGAATCACCACACGCCATTTCGCCCCGACAGCCATCTGTGGCAACGCCACCTGCCAGCCCTCGATCACACTCTTGAGGCTGAACCACTGCGGTTGTTCGCTCTGGTCGAACACGCTGCCATCGGGCAGCTTGCCGACGTAGCGTACCTGCACCCGGCCATCGGCCCTGGGTGAGGCACCATTGCCCTTGACCAGTTCGGTCACCAGTACGCCTTCGGGTAGTTCTCGTACTCCGGCACGGGCGCGTTCGGTGGCCAAGTAACGGGTTTCCACCGCCATCAGCATTTCCACCTGCGACTGCTCGGCGGCCTCGCTGGCCTGGGCCTCGTGCTGGCTGAGAATCGCTTCGCGCCGTGCCTGGCTGATTGCCAGGGGCTTGTTCGCGTAGGCCTGTTGCAACCCCTGGATCAAGGCATCGAGCTGCAGCTCGGGCATCTCGTTGCGCAACCGTTCACCCAGGCTGGCGCCGACGCTATAGGACAGGTCGTGAGCACTTGCCGGTGGCTCGGTGGTGTCTGCGAATGCGCAGGGCAGGGCGAGCAGCAAGAGCAGTAACAGGTAGCGTGGCACAGGCTCACTCCAGGTGGTTTGAGTGCATGGTGAGGGCCGGATGAATCTTTGCATAGAGCAAATTCCGACAGCCTTTTTAACAGCATCTACACTTGTGCGCAGCTGCAGCCATAACAACTTTGCCCAGGCATGCAACGCGGCGTCCTACTTACTGTCAACATGCCCTAGCGGCGGTAGCAGCAGAAGGTCTAGTATGAGCCGCATTCTCGTCAGCCAGGAGGTAAGCCATGTCGGCCAGTAAGAAGCCAGTCAGTACGCCATTACACCTGCTACATCAACTCTCGGGCAGTTTGCTCGAGCATCTGGAAAGTGCCTGCTCGCAAGCACTGGCTGATGCTGAAAAACTGTTGGCCAAGTTGGAAAAACAACGGGGCAAGGCGCAGGAAAAACTTCACAAGTCGCGTCTCAAACTTCAGGACGCTGCGGTCGCCGGCAAGAACAAGGCGCAGAACAAGGCCAAGGGCGCCGTAGGCGAACTGGAAACCCTGCTCGATTCGCTCAAGGATCGCCAGTCGCAAACCCGCCTGTACATCGTGCAGCTCAAGCGTGATGCGCAGGAAAGCCTGAAGCTCGCCCAAGGCGTCGGCAAGGTGCAGGAAGCAGCGTCCAAGGCCCTGACCTCGCGTTCGGCCAAGGCTGCTCCGGTAGCGGCCAAGTCGGCCACCAAGGCCCCGGCCCGCAAGGCTGCAGCCAAGCCAGCCGCTACCAAAGCCGCCGCCAAGCCAGCGGCCAAAACTGCCGCGGCCAAGCCAGCCGCTGCCAAGGCTCCGGCCAAGCCAGCTGCCAAACCTGCAGCAGCCAAGGCTCCGGCAAGGTCTGCTGCCAAACCCGCAGCCGCCAAGGCCCCCGCCAAGCCAGCTGCCAAACCTGCCGCTGCCAAGGCGCCCGCCAAGCCAGCTGCCAAACCTGCTGCGGCCAAGGCTCCGGCCAAGCCAGCTGCCAAACCTGCAGCCGCCAAGCCAGCTGCCAAACCCGCCGCTGCCAAGGCTCCGGCCAAGCCAGCTGCCAAGCCTGCTGCTGCCAAGGCCCCCGCCAAGCCCGCCGCTACCCGCGCACCCGCCAAGCCGGCCGCCAAACCCGCTGCTGCCAAACCGGCGACTTCGGCACCTGCTGCGGCCACCACGGCCGCACCGGCTGCTTCGCCTGCCGCTGCACCCGTGACGACCCCAGTGACTCAGTCGCCCTCGACTGCTTCCTGATCCGCCACCGCCACGACGCGCAGCACCTGCAGCGCGTCGTGGTGCCGGGTGCCCTGGGGGGCCAGCACGGCCAGCCAGTCACCTGCCACACCCTGATTCATCCAGCCTTCGCTAGCCTGTTGCAGGCGCGCCAGCAATGTTCGCTCCGCCTCCAGTTCCAGTGCCTTGACCTGCTCGCGCAAGTGCGTCAGCTGCGGGTCGTGCTGCGCGTCTGCACGCCATTGCCGGCGCAGTTGACGCAGCGGTGTCACCACATGCTGCTGCCAGGCAGCGGCCAGCTGTTGCAGGTGCTGTACGCGCTCGGGGGTCACCCCGGCCCTGCCGGCTTCAAGCCACGCCCCGCACAGCAGAAGGCACACATCGGCCCCTTCGTCCTGCAAGGCCAGGCAGGCAGCCTCCACGCCCGGCCGGGCGTACAGGTGCAGAGCGAAATTCCACAGGTCGGTGTGCATGGTCCTACTCGCGCCAGTTGCCATCGAAGCTGGTAGACTCCGCGGCCATTATGATCAGACTTTCGAACCTCACTTTACAGCGTGGTCCCCAGCGCCTGCTAGAAGGCGCCGAGTTGACCCTGCACGCCGGCCAGAAAGCCGGCCTGATCGGTGCCAACGGCGCCGGCAAATCCAGCCTGTTCGCCTTGCTGCGCGGTGAGCTCACGCCCGATTCGGGCGAATGCCAACTGCCCGGCGACTGGCGCATCGCGCACATGCGCCAGGAGGTCGATACCCTCGATCGCCTGGCGGTGGACTACGTGCTCGATGGCGACGTGCGCCTGCGCGAGGTACAGGCTGCGCTCGCAGCCGCCGAGGCCGCGCACGACAACAATGCCCTGGCCCGCCTGCATGTGGAGCTCGACAGCGCCGACGGTTATACCGCCGATGCCCGCGCCCGCAAGCTGCTGGCCGGCCTGGGCTTCAGCAACGAACAGATGGACCGGCGCGTCGGCGACTTCTCCGGCGGCTGGCGCATGCGCCTGAACCTGGCCCAGGCACTGATGTGCCCCAGCGACCTGCTGCTGCTCGACGAGCCCACCAACCACCTGGACCTGGATGCGATCCTGTGGCTTGAAGACTGGCTCAAGAGCTACCCCGGCACGCTGCTGCTGATTTCCCACGACCGCGATTTCCTGGATGCGGTGGTCGACCACGTGGCACACGTGGAACAGTGCAAGCTGACCCTCTACCGCGGCGGCTACAGCGCCTTCGAGCGCGCCCGTGCCGAACGCCTGGCGCAACAGCAGCAGGCGTACGAGAAGCAGCAGGCGCAACGCGCCCACATGGAAAAGTACATCGCCCGATTCAAGGCCCAGGCCACCAAGGCGCGCCAGGCACAAAGCCGCATCAAGGCACTGGAGCGCATGGAGGAGCTTTCGGCGGCGCATGTCGACTCGCCGTTCGACTTCACCTTCCGCGAGTCCGAGAAGATCTCCAGCCCGCTGCTCGACCTTGCCGAAGCCCGCCTGGGCTATGGCGAAAAGACCGTGCTGGAGAAGGTCAAGCTGCAGCTCACCCCGGGTGCGCGCATCGGCCTGCTGGGCCCCAACGGCGCCGGCAAGTCGACCCTGATCAAGAACCTGGCCGGCGAGCTGGAGCCGCTGGCCGGACGCCTGGTGCGCGGCGAGAATCTGGTGGTGGGCTACTTTGCCCAGCACCAGCTCGATTCGCTGGACAGCAAGGCCAGCCCCCTGCTGCACCTGCAGCGCCTGGCCCCCACCGAGCGCGAGCAGACCCTGCGCGACTTCCTCGGCGGTTTCGATTTTCGCGGTGCGCGCATCGACGAGCCGGTGCTGAACTTCTCCGGCGGCGAAAAGGCCCGCCTGGCCCTGGCGCTGATTGCCTGGGAGCGGCCCAACCTGCTGCTGCTCGACGAACCGACCAACCACCTGGACCTGGAGATGCGCCTGGCACTGACCATGGCCCTGCAGGAGTTCAGTGGCGCGGTACTGGTGGTGTCCCACGACCGTCACCTGCTCAAGAGCACCACCGACGACTTCCTGCTGGTGGCAGACGGCAAGGTCGAGACCTTCGATGGCGACCTCGACGACTACACCCGCTGGCTGGTCGAGTATCGTCAGCGCAATGCCCCGGTCAGCACCACACCGGTCAACCCCGACAAGACCGACAAGAAGGCCCAGCGCCAGGCTGCGGCGGCGTTGCGCCAGCAACTGGCCCCGCACAAGCGCCAGGCCGACAAGCTCGAAGCCGAGCTGGCCAAGTTGCATGAAGAGCTGGCCGGGGTCGATGCCAGCCTGAGCGACAGCGCGCTGTATGAAGCGGCGCGCAAGGACGAGCTGCGCGAGCTGCTGGCCCGCCAGGCCAAGCTGAAGGTGCGCGAAGGCGAGCTGGAAGAAGCCTGGATGCAAGCGCTCGAAGTGCTTGAAAGCATGCAGGCCGAGCTGGAGGCGTTGTCCTGATGGAGTCGATGCAGGGATTGCTGCCGGTCGAGTGGATCGGCCCCTTCTGGATGGGCCTGCAGATACTGCTGATCCTGGTCGCGGCGTACCTGCTGCAACGCCTGGTGGCGCGCTGCCTGACTCGCCTGAGCGAGCGTTACCCGTTGCCGCCGGAGCTGATGGTGCCGCTGCGCGGCGGCTTGCGCTGGCTGATCATGGGCAGCGCGCTGATCTTCGTGCTGGAGCGCCTGGGTGTTTCGGCCACGGTGCTGTGGACGGCCCTGTCGGGCTTTGTCGCGGTGGCGGCGGTGGCCTTCTTCGCGATGTGGAGCGTACTGTCCAACCTGCTCTGCGCGGTGCTGATCTTCACCGTGGGGCCGTTTCGCATCGGCGACGTTGTCGAGCTGGTCGAGACCCTCGACAAGCCGGGGGTCAAGGGCCGCGTGACCGCGATCAACCTGCTGTTCACCACCCTGGTCGAACTGCCCGAGGCGGGCGGCGCACTGGTGCAGGTGCCCAACAGCCAGTTCTTCCAGAAGAGCGTGCGCCGCTGGCGCGGTTCGGACGGCCTGGCCGTGGTAAGCGAAAGCCCGAAACCCGGGGCCTGAACACCGGCTGCAAAAAAATGTGGTGATTTTTTCAGCGGCGCATTAGCGTGGAACCCTTGAACAAGGGTCCGGGCCGAGGTGTGTGATGTCGCTGGAAACGTGGTTGGCTTTTTTTGCTGCCTGTTGGGTAATCAGTCTTTCGCCGGGGGCGGGGGCCATTGCGTCCATGTCCTGCGGTCTGCAGTACGGCTTCTGGCGCGGCTACTGGAACGCGCTGGGCCTGCAGTTGGGGCTGGTGATGCAGATCGCGATCATTGCCGCCGGCGTGGGCGCGGTACTCGCTGCCTCGGCTACCGCGTTCCAGGTCATCAAATGGTTTGGCGTTGCCTACCTGATCTACCTGGCCGTGAAACAGTGGCGAGCGCTGCCGGCAGACCTGGCCGACGACTCGACGGTACGCCCCATCGGCAAGCCGCTGAGCCTGGTGTTCCGTGGTTTTCTGGTCAACGTCAGCAACCCCAAGGCGCTGATCTTCATGCTTGCGGTGCTGCCGCAGTTCATCAATCCGCATGCCGAGCTGCTGCCGCAGTACCTGACGATCGCCGGCACCATGGTGGCGGTGGACCTGCTGGTGATGGCGGGTTATACCGGGTTGGCGGCGCGGGTGCTGCGCCTGTTGCGCACACCCCGGCAGCAGCGGCGCATGAACCGCACGTTTGCCGGGTTGTTCCTGGGTGCGGCGACATTGCTGGCGACCATTCGCCGGGCGCCGGTCTAAGACCGGAAGGCTGCGCCTTCCATCGCGGGTCACCACTGTTCTTGTGGGAGCCGGCGTTGCCGACGAAGAGGCCAGCACAGACACCCAATAAAAAAGGCGACCCGAAGGTCGCCTTTTGCATGCTCAGCGCAAGATCTGCGCCGGTTCATCCGGCGGCAGGTTGTTGCGCATCGGCGCACGTTCCTGATCCGGCATCACACCCACCAGCTGCTCCTTGAGCTGCCTGGCCACATCCATGCCCAGTTCCTTGGACACTTCACGCACCACCCGCGGACGGTTCAGGCTGACCCGCACGTCCTGGCTGTTCACCAGCTTGGTGTCCTGGCCTTCACCCATGGCGGTGAACGCCGAGGTGATCTCGTAGGTACGGGTGTTGATCAGGCTGAAGTCGGCCACCAGGGTCAGGCCCAGGATCGCCGAGTAGCTGTTGGTGTTGTCGATCGAGGTGATATCGCGCTGGAAGTCGATATCCGACAGGGTGCCGAACAGTACGTAGTCGGCGCCCTTGTAGTTGCCCGCCTTGATCCGCGCGATCACGTCATACACGTCCTGCTTGGCCTTGGCCGTGTACGGCGTGCCCTGCACCAACTGGAACATGCCGGACTTGAGGATCTCGCCCTTGATGTCACCGCTGAACTTGCGCAGCTCGGTCTGCTCGATGTAGCTCTGGCTGCTTTCGAACTCGCTGTAGCTGGACGACGCGTTGGCGTGGTACATGCTCGCATTCGAGTTGCTGCTCGCCGAGACCATGTGGATGTACTGCTCCACGCGCTCCTGATAAGCCAGGTCGGTGACCGCTACCTTGGGGGCCGCTTGCACGCCGAACGCGCAAGCCAGGCCGATGATGCCCATCCATGCACGCATTGCTTAGCGCTCCGTGGTCTTGCGGATTTCTTTTTCGTCCATCCACTCGGCCAGGCCGCTTTCCACGTCGATCAGCTGCAGGCTGAACTTGTAGAACACGTCCTTGTAGTCGCTGCTGCGCTTGACGATCGAGCTGATCGACCCTTCCAGGCGGTATTTGGCAGCGATCATGTTGCCGGTCTTGGCCACGGTGTTCTTCTTGTACAGGCCGCTCTGGTTCTGCAGCTTGAGCTGGTCGACCTGGCTCTGCATCTGGTTGTTGTCGCTGGCGAAGCGGGCGGTGCCGGTCTTCATCAGCTGGGTCTTGATCGAGGTGGTGATCTCGCGGGTATCGATGTACTCGCTGGTCTTGTTCTTCACGTCGTAGACCTGAACCACCGGACGGCCCTGCAGGATGCCGGACTGGGCCAGCGAGCGGGTCATGCTTTCGGCGATCATCTGCAGGTCGGTGGAACCGAACTCGTTGGTGACCAGTTCAACGGCCTTGCTGTCGCCGTAGCCAATGTTCTTGCCGCCCAGTACAGGGGAGTTGTTGGCGCAGCCGCTGGCCAGCGCGACCACTACGGCCAGCAGGGAAAAACGAGCGAACATCATGTTGAGCATCTCCTGAAAATTGAAAATTACTGGGCCTGGACTTCAATGCGGAAGTCAGTGGCCTGGGGGACCGGGGCAATCGCTGGCAGTACGGTGGACTGCGAGCCGTACAGGCTCAGGGTCTTCCAGCTTTCTTCGCTGGCGACCGGGAAGCCGTCGTTGCCCAGCCAGGCAAAGCGATAGAACATCGTCTTGTTGCTGCGGCTGGTGTTGGTCAGCGAGACCTTGACGGTCATGAAGCCGTTTTCGCGGGCAACCCGCATCGGGCCGATATCGATGTTGCTCAGTTTGCCCATCACGACCACCTTGCTGGCGGCGCTGCCCGGTGCGGGCGGTGGTGGGGTGGCGCAGCCGGCCAGCAGGGTGGCGGTGGCGAGCGCGGCGAGAAGCTTGAGGCGCATGGCGATTCCTTGGCTTACTTGAGGCTGGCGACGGCGGCGGCCGGCGCAGGCTGGGTGACTTGCAGGGCCGGGCCACCGGCGTAGACGCGGTTGCCCACGACGCGCAGGGCCACGACCTGATAGGGGCGATCGATCTTCACGGCGATCTTGCTGACGCCCAGGTTCGACGGCAGGCTCAGCTGGTGCTCGCCCTGGGCCAGGCGCACGCGGGCAACCAGGGTGTCGTCCGGCAGGGTGCGCCAGGTGCGGGTGTCGGCGCCTTCGGTGACGGCCGAGGCGATGCCCACGGCCAGACCAGCCAGCGGGTTGACGTCGTTGAGCTGCTTTTGCGCCACGCCACGGGTGATGGCGCGCACGCTGGTGCGCAGGATGATACCTGGCATGTCGTCACGCAGCGCGCGGCGCGACATGGCGGTGGTGCTGTTGAGCGCGGTCAGCGAGAGCGTCTTGTCGTTCAGGTAGATCTCGCTGAAGTGCGCGGTGGAGGTGTCTTCCTTGATGATCGGGAACGACAGCGGGGTGATCACCAGATTGCCGCTGATTGGCAGGGGCAGGGGGATGCGCACCGAGTCGCGGGCCGGCGCCAGGCCGCTCTGCACCACGATCAGCACGTCGCTGTCGGCGCCCTTGGCGGCAGGCTTGTCGAGGTCGAGCAGCGCACGCTCGAGCAGCGCGGTGTTCGGGCGCAGTTCGGCCGCCTTGCGGTAGCCCGGTGCAGCCAGGCCTTTTTCGCCCAGTGCTTCGTATACGTAGCCGGACAGGTAGTGGCTGAACGCACTCTGGTAGCTGTTCTTCAGACCGACCACTTCAGGCGCGTCCAGGGCGGCCACCGGGTAGCCCTGCAGGTCCTTGTACTCGGTCTTGACGCCTTCCTTCTCGGCCTCTTCTTCGCGCTTGAGGTATTCCTTGTCACGCAGCTCGGCGATCACGGCCTCACGTTCGTGGGTTTTCTTGATTTCGGTGCGGGCACCGTCGAAATCATTCTGCGCCAGCAGGTTCAGGGCCATCTGGGTGGTCAGCATGACTTTTTCGTAGTCGTAGCCTTCGTAGCGGCGCACCTTGTCGTTGACCAGGTAGCTGCCGAACTGGCTCAGGTACTTGGCGGTGTCCAGCTTCACCGACTCTTCCCACTTGAACACCACGCTATCGGCTTCGCGCCAGGCATCCTGGCTACCGCTCAGATCGCCCTTGGAGCGCAGCAGTTCGCCTTTCTCGAAGTAGTAGAGAAGGTCCTTGTCCTCACCCTTGTTGTTCTTTTCCAGCAGGGCCAGGGCCGCGTCGACGTTGCCGCTGGCCAGCTGCTGGTTGGTTTCCTGGAGTTCGCTGTCGTAGCTGCGAAACGCTGCGCAGCCCGTCAGTTGGACGATCGCGCACAGCGTGGCGACGGTGAGGACACGGGAGGCCATCTTGAATCTCTTCCCTGAAAAGTGACGTTAGGCGCCGGCGAGTGGCGGTGATCCCTTTGGACGCTAGTTCCAAATCCTCTTAGCAGAGGAGCCTGTATTTCCATTCGCTATAACGAAAGGCGCGGCATTATAGACGCAATGACTGGCTAATTAATGGCCTTGTGCTTCATTTTTTCTTGGATGTGCCAGTAGTCACATTTCCCGTGTGGTGTAGGAATAAGTCGATTCCCGGGGTAGGAGATAAACTTGTTTCAAAATTTTTCATGAAACTTCCGGGTGGTGCTTGAGCCGGCGCAAGTGGAAGTGAACAATGCAATCCTCCTCATTCCTGTTCGAGATTGGCTCCCATGATGCCCCGCCCCCGTGTGTTCGCCTGGCTGCTAGGGCCGCTGCTGGCCCTGGGCAGTGCCTTGAGCAGTGCCGCGCCGCAAGCGCCGCTGATTACCCCGGACCCGGCCCGCGGTGCACCGCTGTACGCCCAGCACTGTTCGGTGTGCCACGGTGACGGCGGCGCCGGCGATGGGCCGGCGGGGTTGGGGCTGGAACCACCGCCGGGCGATCTGCGCCAGGCGGCGCGGCTCGACACCCTGAGCCTGGCCGAGCTGTACCGGGTGATGGAGCAGGGCATCGAGGGCAGCGACATGCCGGCGTTCGCCGACCAGCTCGACGAGCGCCAGCGCTGGGATGTGGCCAGCTACATTGCCGGCTTCAGCGCCGAGCCTGGTGCTGTGCAGGCCGACCGGCGCTTCAGCCTGGCCGAGCTGGCGCAGCTCACCCCGGCGCAGGTGCGTGACACCCAGGGTGGCGAGGCGGCTGCCGCCTTTCGCGCCCAGCGCGCCAAGCCGCCAGCGGCGCAACGCGGCCCTGGCCAACTGATCGACTACACCGCCACCACCCTCGAACAGAGCCTGGCCGCCTATCGTGCCGGCGACCACGAGCAGGCCTACGACCTATCGGTGGCGGCGTACCTGGAGGGCTTCGAGCTGGTGGAAAGCGCCCTGGACAACGTCGATGCCAACCTGCGCAAGAACACCGAAAAGGCCCTGATGGCCTACCGCCAGGGGTTGCAGGACGGCTTGCCGGTGGAGCAGGTGACGCAACGCCTGGCGGCGGCCAAGGCCAAGCTCGAAGCATCGGCCAAGCTGCTGGGTGGCGATGGCCTGAGTTGGTCGCTGAGCTTCATCTCCGGCCTGCTGATTCTGCTGCGCGAGGGGCTGGAGGCAATCCTGGTGCTGGCGGCGATTCTGGCCTTCCTGCGCAATACCGGGCAGCAGTCGGCGGTGCGCAGCGTCAACGTGGGGTGGGCGCTGGCCCTGGTGGCGGGCTTTGCCACCTGGGCATTGGCTGCCTACGTGATCGACGTGGGGGGCGCACAGCGTGAACTGCTGGAGGGCTGCACCGCCCTGTTCGCCTGCGTGATGGTGCTGTGGCTGGGGGTGTGGATGCACGACCGGCGCCATGCGGCGGCCTGGCAGGACTACATCAAAAGCAGCCTGGTGGGGGGCGGCGGCCGCTTCGGCTTTGCCGTGCTGGCGTTCTTTTCGGTTTACCGCGAACTGTTCGAGGTGATCCTTTTCTACGAAACCCTGTGGCTGCAGGCCGGGCCTGCGGCGCACGATGCGGTGCTGGCCGGCGGGGCGACGGCGCTGGTGCTGCTGGTGGGTCTGGCGTGGGTGATTCTGCGCGGGTCGGCGAAATTGCCGCTGTCGTTGTTCTTCAGCATCAACGCGGCGCTGCTGTGCGCGTTGTCGGTGGTGTTCGCCGGGCATGGGGTGAAGGCGTTGCAGGAGGCGGGGGTGTTCGGTACGCGGCCGGTGGCGTTCTTCGACTTCGACTGGCTGGGGATTCATGCCGATGCGTATTCGCTGGCCGCGCAGGCGTTGGCGCTGGTGGCCATTGCAGTGTTGTACGGGCGCAGTTGGCTGGCAGGGCGGCGGGTTTCGGTGCACTGATCGAGGGCCCCTGCGCTGGCTTGTCGGCGAATGCTGCAACGCCGCGCCAATGCAGGGATACTGTGCCCCTTGTTCTCTTTGCGGTGGATAACCCAACCATGCGTGTCTGGATCGACGCCGATGCCTGCCCCAAGGCGGCCAAGGACCAACTGGTCAAATTTGCCCTCAAGCGCCAGTTCGAGGTGGTGCTGGTCGCCGGTCAGGGCCAGATCAAGCCGGCCTTTGCCTGCGTCAGGCTCATCGTGGTGCCCAGTGGGCCGGATGCTGCCGACGACTACCTGGTGGAACACGCCGTGCCCGGCGAGTTGGTGATCTGCAGCGATGTGCCGCTGGCCGATCGGCTGGTCAAGAAGGGGGTGGCCGCGCTCGATCCGCGTGGCCGCGAATTCGACGAGCGCAATATGGGCGAGCGGCTGGCGGTGCGCAACCTGTTCACCGACCTGCGCGAGCAGGGCCAGGTCGGTGGTGGGCAGGCGCCCTACGGCGAGCGTGAGAAACAGGCCTTCGCCAATGCGCTGGACCGCATTCTCACGCGGTTGGCACGCGCCTACCCGCAGTGATGCCTCAGTCGGCCTCGTGGGTCAGTTCCAGCACCCGGTCGACCAGCTTGTAGATCCCGCCCGCCGCCTCGCCGATGCTCTGCGCCAGCATGTAGGCGGGGGTGCTGACCAGCTTGCGCTGAGTGTCTTCGACGATGTCGTGCACATCGCATTCTTCATGGGTGCCGCCCATCTTGACCACGGCCGCGCTGGTGTCGGCATCGTTGCCGATGGTGCAGACCACGCCTGGCCCGTAGATCTTGGCCGCCAGGGCCGGCGAAATGCAGATCAGGCCCACCGGCTTGCCCGCTTCGGCGAAGGCTTCGGCCAGTGCGAGCACATCGGGGTTGACCGAGCATTTGTCGCCTTCCACGGCGAAGTTGGAGAGGTTTTTCGCAGCGCCGAAGCCACCGGGCACGATCAGTGCGTCGAAGTCGTCCGCATTCGCTTCACGCAGGTCCTTGACCTCGCCGCGCGCAATGCGCGCCGACTCCACCAGCACGTTGCGCGTTTCGGGCATCTCTTCGCCGGTAAGGTGGTTGATCACATGCATCTGCGCGATGTTCGGCGCAAAGCACTGCACCTGGGCGCCACGCTGGTCAAGGCGCAGCAGGGTGATGACGCTCTCGTGAATTTCGGCACCGTCGTACACACCGCAACCGGAAAGGATCACCGCAACTTTTTTCTTGGTCATGCTCACTACTCCCGTTCAAGGCGCTAAATGTCCCCTGATTTGGCCATTCTCGCCAGGCTCTCTACATAGATCGCAATGCAGGGGGAGTGTTCAGTCGTGAGAGCGAGCAGCCAGGCCTATGGCCGGTCGCCACCTTCGCCAGTGTGCTGCTCCCGGGCCTGGGCCCGCGCCTGTTCGGCCTGGGCCTCGGCGGCTTCCTGGCGGGCAATGCGGGCGGCCTTGAAGCGCCGGCGCAGCCACAGCAGGGCGCCCAGTACCACCAGGGCACCGAGTACCCACAGCTCGTACTTCTTCACGTTGCCCAGCAGCCCTTCGAGGATGGCGCCGAAGTGGTAGGCGGCCGCGCCCAGGGCCAGTGCCCATACTGCGGCACCGATGCCGTTGAGCAGCAGGTAGCGGCGCGGCGGGTAGCCGGACAGGCCGATGGCAACGGGCATCACCGTGCGCAGGCCGTAGACGAAACGGAAACTCAGCACCCAGATGTCGGGGTGGCGGCGGATGTGCTCCAGCGCACGGTCCCCCATCATCTGCCAGCGCGGCTTGCGCGCCAGCAGCTTGCGCCCGTGACGACGCCCCATGAAGTACCACAGCTGGTCGCCGGCATAGCTGCCGAAGAAGGCAACCAGCACCACCATGTTGATATCCATGTAGCCACGGAACGCAAGAAATCCGGCGAGAACCAGTATGGTCTCACCTTCAAAAAAGGTGCCTAGAAAAAGGGCAAAATAGCCGAAATCCTGCAGGAATTGTTCAAGCATTTTCTGGGTGCTGGCGAAATGAACGCGCAGCCTACCCCCTGGGAGGCTTTAGGGAAAGTGTCCAAATGTGTCTCGACGTGAACATTTCCTACAAGGAGAATGAATGCGTCCATAAGTCGCAGGGTTGCCTCAGGTCGTCATACGGGCGTCATAATGGCTGCTTATAACTGTCGCGCTCGCCCGCCTGCGCGGGCTCAGGAGTCTGCCGTGAGCTTTACCCCCGCTAACCGTTTGTTTCCTGCCACTCGCCTGCGTCGCAACCGCCGTGACGACTTTTCCCGTCGCCTGGTGCGCGAAACCACACTGACTGTTGACGACCTGATCCTGCCGGTGTTCGTGCTGGACGGCGAAAACCGTCGCGAGGAAGTCGCCTCGATGCCGGGCGTGGAGCGCCTGAGCATCGACCTGCTGCTGCAGGCCGCCGAGGAGTGGGTGAAGCTGGGTATTCCGGCGCTGGCCCTGTTCCCGGTGACCCCGCTGGACAGGAAGTCGCTGGATGGCGCCGAAGCCTATAACCCGGACGGTATTGCCCAGCGCGCCACCCGCGCCCTGCGCGACCGCTTCCCGGAGCTGGGGGTGATCACCGACGTGGCACTGGACCCGTTCACCACCCACGGCCAGGACGGTATCCTCGACGAGGAAGGCTACGTCCAGAACGACATCACCGTCGACGCCCTGGTGCGCCAGGCGCTGTCGCATGCCGAGGCCGGCGCCCAGGTGGTGGCCCCGTCGGACATGATGGACGGGCGGATCCAGGCGATCCGTGAAGCCCTGGAGCTGGCCGGTCATGTCAACGTGCGCATCATGGCCTACTCGGCCAAGTATGCCAGCGCCTACTACGGCCCGTTCCGCGACGCGGTCGGCTCGGCGCTGAACCTGGGCAAGGCCAACAAGGCCTCGTACCAGATGGACCCGGCCAACACCAACGAGGCCCTGCATGAAGTGGCCGCCGACCTGTCCGAAGGCGCCGACATGGTAATGGTCAAGCCAGGCATGCCGTATCTGGATATCCTTGCGCGGGTCAAGGACGAGTTCAAGGTGCCGACCTTCGTCTACCAGGTCAGTGGCGAGTACGCGATGCACATGGCCGCGATCCAGAACGGCTGGCTCTCGGAAGGGGTTATCCTCGAATCCCTCACCGCTTTCAAACGGGCGGGCGCCGACGGCATCCTGACCTATTTCGCTGTTCGCGCCGCACAATTGATGAGAGGGCAGTAACGCCCTTCAGGAACGCTAGATGAATAACGAAGCACTTACCGAAGTCGAAGTGAAGGATGCCCAGCCGGTGCCCGAGCAACTGGTCGAAACCCCGCCGGACCTCGAGCCCGCGCCGGTGGTCGAAGCCGAGGCGCCCGTGGTGGCTCCGGCCCCGGCGGTGCCGGCGATTGCCGTGCCGGGCCTGGACGACAGCAGCCTGTACATCCATCGCGAATTGTCCCAGCTGCAGTTCAACATCCGCGTGCTGGAGCAGGCGCTGGACGAGTCCTACCCGCTGCTGGAGCGACTGAAGTTCCTGCTGATCTTTTCCAGCAACCTGGATGAGTTCTTCGAAATTCGTGTGGCGGGCCTGAAGAAGCAGATCACCTTCGCTCGCGAGCAGGCCGGCGCCGACGGCCTGCAGCCGCACCAGGCGCTGGCGCGCATCAGCGAGCTGGTGCACAGCGAAGTGGACCGCCAGTACGCGATCCTCAACGACGTGCTGCTGCCGGAGCTGGAAAAGCACCAGATTCGCTTCATCCGCCGGCGTCACTGGACCACCAAGCTCAAGACCTGGGTGCGCCGCTATTTCCGCGACGAGATCGCGCCGATCATTACCCCGATCGGCCTGGACCCGACCCACCCGTTCCCGCTGCTGGTGAACAAGAGCCTGAACTTCATCGTCGAGCTCGAAG
Organism: Pseudomonas sp. PS01300; assembly: GCF_029960155.1. Lineage (NCBI taxonomy): Bacteria > Pseudomonadati > Pseudomonadota > Gammaproteobacteria > Pseudomonadales > Pseudomonadaceae > Pseudomonas > Pseudomonas sp. PS01300. The sequence goes on from NZ_JASCPN010000004.1 coordinate 81,153, forward strand.
GCATCGATGCGTTCGGCCGTGATTCGGGCCTGGCGATCATTCCGGCGCCGCGTCTGCTGCCGCGGGTGATCAAGGTGCCGGAAGACGTCGGTGGCCCCGGCGACAACTACGTGTTCCTGTCGTCGATGATCCATGCGCACGCCGACGACCTGTTCCAGGGCATGAAGGTCAAGGGCTGCTACCAGTTCCGTCTGACCCGCAACGCCGACCTGGCGCTGGACTCCGAGGACGTCGAAGACCTGGCCCGTGCCCTGCGTGGCGAGCTGTTCTCGCGTCGCTATGGCGATGCGGTGCGCCTGGAAGTGGCCGATACCTGTCCCAAGCACCTGTCCGATTACCTGCTCAAGCAGTTCAGCCTGAGCGAGCACGAGGTGTACCAGGTCAATGGCCCGGTCAACCTCACGCGCCTGTTCAGCATCACCAGCCTGGACAGCCACCCGGAGCTGCAGTACACCCCGTTCACCCCGGCAATTCCCAAGCTGTTGCAGAACAGCGAGAACATTTTCAGTGTCATCAGCAAGCAGGACATCCTGCTGATGCACCCCTTCGAGTCGTTCACCCCGGTGGTCGACCTGCTGCGTCAGGCGGCGAAAGACCCGCACGTGCTGGCCGTGCGCCAGACCCTGTACCGCAGCGGCGCCAACTCCGAGATCGTCGACGCGCTGGTGGATGCGGCGCGTAACGGCAAGGAGGTCACTGCAGTGATCGAACTGCGCGCGCGTTTCGACGAAGAGTCCAACCTGCAGATGGCCAGCCGCCTGCAAGCGGCGGGTGCGGTGGTGATCTATGGCGTGGTCGGGTTCAAGACCCACGCCAAGATGATGCTGATTCTGCGGCGCGAGGCCGGCGAGATCGTGCGTTATGCGCACCTGGGTACCGGCAACTACCACGCCGGCAACGCCCGCCTGTACACCGACTACAGCCTGCTGACCTCCGACGACGCCTTGTGCGAGGACGTCGGCAAGCTGTTCAGCCAGCTGATCGGCATGGGCAAGACCCTGCGCATGAAGAAGCTGCTGCACGCGCCGTTCACCCTCAAGAAGGGCATGCTCGACATGATCGCGCGCGAGACCCAGTTCGCCCTGGAAGGCAAGCCGGCGCATATCATCGCCAAGTTCAACTCGCTGACCGACCCCAAGATCATCAAGGCGTTGTACAAGGCCAGCCAGTCGGGCGTGCGCATCGACCTGGTGGTGCGTGGCATGTGCTGCCTGCGTCCGGGCATTCCGGGCGTTTCGCACAACATCCACGTGCGCTCGATCATCGGGCGCTTCCTGGAACACACCCGGGCGTTCTACTTCCTCAATGGCGGGGAAGAGCAGATGTTCCTTTCCAGTGCCGACTGGATGGAGCGCAACCTCGACAAGCGTGTCGAGACCTGCTTCCCGGTGGAGGGCAAGAAGCTGATCCTGCGGGTGAAGAAGGAGCTGGAGGGGTACCTGACCGACAACACCCACGCGTGGCTGCTGCAGTCGGACGGCCGCTATGTGCGCAGCACGCCGACCGGCAACCAGAACCCGCGCAGTGCCCAGGCCACTCTGCTCGAGCGCCTGAGCAACCCGGTGCTTATCGTACGCTGAGGGTAAAGCCGACCCGGTCCAGCCATTCGGCTTCCAGGCCGAAATCGGCCTGGGTCAGCTGGTTCTGTTCCAGCCAGCCGGCCGGGAACTCCACATCCAGGCTCTGGCCGGCGGCATGCAGCTTGACCGTCGGCATCTGCTGGGTGCCGCGGATGTGGTGGAACAGGATCGCGAAGCGCAGCAGCACGCACAGACGAATCAGCTTCACGCCGTCGTCGCCGAATTCGGCGAACTTGTCCTTGGGGATGTTGCGCCGGTGCCCGCGCACCAGCAGTGCCAGCATCTGCTGGTCTTCACGGGAGAAGCCGGCCAGGTCGGAGTGCTCGATCAGGTAGGCGCCGTGCTTGTGGTAATGATAGTGGGCGATGTCCAGCCCCACTTCGTGCACCTTGGCCGCCCAGCCCAGCAGTTCGCGCCAGATCCCGTCTTCAAGATCCCACGCCTTGGCCACCTGGTCGAAGGCATGCAGCGCCTTGCGCTCGACCCGTGCCGCCTGCCCCTGGTCGACGTGGTAGCGCTCCATCAGCGAGGTCAGGGTGCGTTCGCGCACGTCTTCGTGGTGGTGGCGGCCCAGCAGGTCGTACAGCACGCCTTCGCGCAGGGCACCTTCGCAGTGGTCCATGCGTTGCAGTTCCAGCGCGTCGAAGATCGCCTCCAGGATCGCCAGGCCCGCCGGGAAGATGGTGCGCCGGTCGGGCTTGACCCCTTCGAAGTCGATCTTGTCGGTATCGCCCAGCTTGAACAGTTTGCGTTTGAGCCAGGCCAGACCTTCGGCGTTGACCTCACCGTTGCCCATGCCGCCGGCCTTCAGGGCCAGGCCGATGGCGCGGATGGTGCCCGAGGAGCCGATGGCTTCATCCCAGGTCAGGCGGTGCAGGGCGTTCTCGATGCTCATCAGCTCCAGGCGCGCGGCGGTGTAGGCCTGGGCATAGCGCGCCGGGGTGATCTTGCCGTCGCGAAAGTAACGCTGGGTGAAGCTCACGCAGCCCATCTGCAGGCTTTCGCGTAGCAGGGGCTCGAAGCGCTGGCCGATGATGAATTCGGTACTGCCGCCGCCGATGTCGGCCACCAGGCGCTTGCCGGGGGTGTCGGCGAGGGTGTGGGAGACGCCCAGGTAGATCAGGCGTGCTTCTTCACGGCCGGAAATCACCTCCACCGGGTGTCCGAGAATGGCTTCGGCGCGGCGGATGAATTCGCCGCGGTTGCGCGCTTCGCGCAAGGCGTTGGTGCCGACGATGCGCACCGCGCCGTCAGGCATGCCGTTGATCAGCTGGGCGAAGCGCTTGAGGCAGTCGAGCCCGCGTTGCATGGACTCTTCGCTGAGCTGGCGCTCTTCGTCGATGCCGGCGGCCAGCTGAACCTTTTCCCCCAACCGCTCCAGGATGCGAATGTCGTTGTGGTGGGCCTTGGCCACGACCATGTGAAAACTGTTGGAGCCCAGGTCGATGGCGGCTATCAGGGACAGATTCTTGGCTGGGTTTTGCGGCATGGTGATGGGTTCTCGGTCGATAACCCGGCAATCGTGCCACGATCCGCCGCCGACGCCAACGCGCAGTGTGGCAAGGCTTGACCTGACGCAGTTGCGAGTCTTTTTTATGACTTTTGTGTGACAGTCGATATGCAACGTCTCGCACAACTATAGTTACAGTCAATCGCGCGTGGCTTCCTGTCTACGGCGATGGCGGCTATGATGGGCCACGTTTTTTTGCTTACGACCTTGGAGACTTCCATGAGCAGCGATCTTATCAAACACGTCACCGACGCCACCTTCGAAGCCGACGTGCTCAAGGCTGAAGGTCCGGTGCTGGTCGACTACTGGGCTGAATGGTGCGGCCCATGCAAAATGATCGCTCCGGTTCTGGACGACATCGCCGCTACCTACGAGGGCAAACTGACCGTCGCCAAGCTGAACATCGACGAAAACCAGGAAACCCCAGCCAAGCACGGCGTGCGTGGCATCCCGACGCTGATGCTGTTCAAGAACGGCAATGTCGAGGCGACCAAGGTCGGCGCATTGTCCAAGTCTCAGCTGCAGGCGTTCCTCGACGCCAATATCTGAGTCGAAAAAAGCCCCGCATTCGTCGGGGCTTTTCTCTGTCTGGTGACTAGACGCCAGAAAATGCAAGTGATACATTCGGCCTCGCACTGTTTCTTTCAGTGCCCCCTGCACGCCGTCGCCGACGCACCTCAATTCGAATTAGTACGCGATCCTGTCGCCTTCTCTGCGGCGCGGCTTCATTAAGCCAGAAGCTTAATTCCCCCTTCTTACATGATTACGTCATTCCCCTTATGAATCTGACTGAACTCAAGCAAAAGCCGATTACCGATCTGCTCGAATTGGCCGAACAGATGGGCATAGAAAATATGGCCCGTTCGCGCAAGCAGGACGTGATTTTCTCCCTGTTGAAAAAGCACGCGAAAAGCGGCGAGGAAATCTCCGGTGACGGCGTGCTGGAGATTCTCCAGGACGGTTTCGGCTTCCTGCGTTCGGCTGACGCTTCGTACCTGGCCGGCCCGGACGACATCTATGTCTCGCCCAGCCAGATTCGTCGCTTCAACCTGCGTACCGGTGACACCATCGTCGGCAAGATCCGCCCGCCCAAAGAAGGCGAGCGCTACTTCGCGCTGCTCAAGGTCGACACCATCAACTACGACCGTCCGGAAAACGCGAAGAACAAGATCCTCTTCGAAAACCTGACGCCGTTGTTCCCGAACAAGCGCCTGAAGATGGAAGCCGGCAACGGTTCCACCGAAGACCTCACCGGTCGCGTCATCGACCTGTGCGCGCCGATCGGCAAGGGCCAGCGCGGCCTGATCGTCGCCCCGCCGAAAGCGGGCAAGACCATCATGCTGCAGAACATCGCGGCCAACATCACCCGCAACAACCCCGAGTGCCACCTGATCGTGCTGCTGATCGACGAGCGCCCGGAAGAAGTGACCGAGATGCAGCGCACCGTGCGCGGCGAAGTGGTCGCCTCCACCTTCGACGAGCCGCCAACCCGTCACGTGCAAGTGGCCGAGATGGTCATCGAGAAGGCCAAGCGCCTGGTCGAGCACAAGAAGGACGTGGTCATCCTGCTCGACTCGATCACTCGTCTGGCCCGTGCCTACAACACCGTGATCCCGAGCTCCGGCAAGGTGCTGACCGGTGGTGTCGACGCCCACGCCCTGGAGAAGCCGAAACGTTTCTTCGGTGCTGCACGTAACATCGAGGAAGGCGGTTCGCTGACCATCATCGCCACCGCGCTGGTCGAGACCGGCTCGAAGATGGACGAAGTGATCTACGAAGAGTTCAAGGGTACCGGCAACATGGAACTGCCCCTGGACCGTCGCATTGCCGAGAAGCGCGTGTTCCCGGCCATCAACATCAACCGTTCGGGTACCCGTCGCGAAGAGCTGCTGACCGCCGACGACGAGCTGCAGCGCATGTGGATCCTGCGCAAGCTGCTGCACCCGATGGACGAGATCGCTGCCATCGAGTTCCTGGTCGACAAGCTCAAGCAGACCAAGACCAACGACGAGTTCTTCCTGTCGATGAAGCGCAAGTAACACGGGCGGTACGCAAGAGCCGGGGAAACCCGGCTTTTTGCTATCTGTACATTGTCTATTCTGGCGGGCGGGGTTCGGCGCTACACTTTGCACCCCGACCGCTACGGCGAACACGAGGCTCCCGCATGCAGTATCGCGATTTGCGCGACTTTATCCGCGGCCTGGAACAGCGCGGCGAACTCAAGCGCATTCAGGTCCCCATCTCCCCGATCCTGGAAATGACCGAGGTCTGCGACCGCACCCTGCGTGCCAAGGGCCCGGCGTTGCTGTTCGAGAACCCTACCGGTTTCGACATCCCGGTGCTGGGCAACCTGTTCGGCACCCCGGAGCGCGTGGCCATGGGCATGGGCGCCGAGTCGGTCAGCGAACTGCGCGAGATCGGCAAGCTGCTGGCCTTCCTCAAGGAGCCCGAGCCGCCCAAGGGGCTGAAGGACGCCTGGTCGAAGCTGCCGATCTTCAAGAAGGTCATCTCGATGGCGCCCAAGGTGGTCAAGGATGCGCCCTGCCACGACGTGGTGATCGAAGGTGACGACGTCGATCTTGGCGCGCTGCCGATCCAGCACTGCTGGCCGGGCGACGTGGCGCCGCTGATCACCTGGGGCCTGACCGTGACCCGAGGTCCGAACAAGGACCGCCAGAACCTGGGTATCTATCGCCAGCAGGTCATCGCCCGCAACAAGGTCATCATGCGCTGGTTGAGCCACCGTGGCGGCGCGCTGGACTACCGCGAGTGGTGCGAGAAGCACCCTGGCCAGCCGTTCCCGGTGGCCGTGGCACTGGGCGCCGACCCGGCGACCATCCTCGGCGCGGTGACCCCGGTGCCCGACAGCCTGTCCGAGTACGCCTTCGCCGGCCTGCTGCGCGGCAACCGTACCGAGCTGGTCAAGTGCCGCGGCAATGACCTGCAGGTGCCCGCCACCGCCGAGATCATCCTCGAAGGCGTGATCCACCCCGGCGAGATGGCGCCCGAAGGCCCGTATGGCGATCACACCGGCTACTACAACGAGGTCGACAGCTTTCCGGTGTTCACCGTGGAGCGCATCACCCACCGCACCAAGCCGATCTATCACAGCACCTACACCGGGCGTCCGCCTGACGAACCGGCGATTCTGGGCGTGGCGCTGAACGAAGTGTTCGTGCCGATCCTGCAGAAGCAGTTCCCCGAGATCACCGACTTCTACCTGCCGCCTGAAGGCTGCTCGTACCGCATGGCGGTGGTCACCATGAAAAAACAGTACCCAGGGCACGCCAAGCGCGTGATGCTGGGGGTGTGGTCGTTCCTGCGCCAGTTCATGTACACCAAGTTCGTGATCGTCACCGACGACGACATCAACGCGCGGGACTGGAACGACGTGATCTGGGCCATCACCACGCGCATGGACCCCAAGCGCGATACCGTGATGATCGACAACACGCCGATCGACTACCTGGACTTCGCCTCGCCGGTTTCCGGCCTGGGCTCGAAGATGGGCCTGGATGCCACCCACAAGTGGCCGGGCGAAACCACCCGCGAGTGGGGGCGTGTCATCGTCAAGGACGAGGCCGTCACCCGACGCATCGATGAGCTGTGGACACAGTTGGGAATAGACTGATGCAGGTTACCTTGCAGCCCTCCGGGGCGGTGCTGGCACTGAACCCTGGTGAGCGCATACTGGATGGGGCCCGTCGTCTGGGCTATGACTGCCCGCAGAGCTGCCGCAATGGCAATTGCCATGTGTGCGCGGCACTGCTGGTGGAAGGCCGTGTGCGCCAGGATGGCGAGGTGAAGGACCATGGCGAGCTGTACACCTGCATCGCCGAGCCGCTGGAGGATTGCGTGTTGCTGTGGGATGGCGTGTTGGCCCTGGGCGAGCTGCCGGTGCGCAAGCTGGCCTGCCAGTTGAGCGAATGTGTCGAGGTGGGCGGCGACGTGTGGCGCGTGCGTCTGCGCGCGCCGGCCGGCAAGCCGCCGCGCTACCACGCCGGGCAGTACCTGATGATCGAGCGCGAAGCTGGCGACAAGGCCGCGTTCTCGCTGGCCTCGGCGCCACACAGCGGGCGTGACCTGGAGCTGCACGTGCTGGCCCGCGAGAGCAGTGCACTGGAACTGATCGCACAGTTGCAGCGCAACCGCATGGCGCGGGTGGAGCTGCCGTTTGGCGACACGCACCTGGCCGAACTGCCGGACGGGCCGCTGGTACTGATTGCTGCCGGTACCGGCATGGCGCAGATGCACAGCCTGATCGAACATTGCCGGGCCAGCGGCTTCAAGCACCCGGTGCACCTGTACTGGGGAGTGCGCCGCCCGGAAGACTTCTATCAGATCGAGCACTGGGACGAGTGGGCAACGCTGCCCAACCTGTTCCTGCACAAGGTAGTGAGCGACTTGTGCGGCTGGGAGGGGCGCTGCGGACTGCTGCACGAGGCCGTGTGCGAAGACATTGCCGACCTTGCGGGCGTGCACGTGTATGCCAGTGGCTCGCCCACCATGATCTACGCCACCCTCGATGCCCTGGTGGACGCTGGCATGGACGCACACCAGATGCGCGCCGATGTATTCGCTTATGCCCCGCGCGGCTAACTTAGGTAATAACGGCGCGTTGCAATAACGCGCCGATTCAAATAACCCGATTGTGCCTCGTTGGTTATAAGTGCTGGTCGCGTTAATTATTGCAAGCACCGCCAAAAACTATTACTACACTTGAAACAGCAGGCCTGAAGGCCCCGGTGCTGGGGGCTTTGTTTGCAACGGGGGCTTGTATTCGAGCGGCCATCTGCCGTACGGTCGATGTATTGTTAGTGCAATGACTTTACAGTGGGCCACTTCAGTAGTTCACGAGGAATTCTGGCGGCGATCATGTCGGCAATTGAAACTGCACCCTCGAGTTTGGCGTACCCTCCGGTGCTCGACTTCGGTCAGCAACTGACCCACGAGCAACTTCGACAATCGGTTGATCACACCATGTCCCGCCATCAGGGCGGCCCGGTCTGGCTGTTTGCCTATGGCTCGCTGATCTGGCGACCGGAATGCAGCGCGGCCGAGCGCCGGCGCGCACGCGTGCATGGCTATCATCGCGGCCTGTACCTGTGGTCCCACGAGCACCGCGGCACTCCGGAGTGCCCGGGGCTGGTGTTCGGTCTGGACCGTGGTGGCTCGTGCAGCGGCTTTGCCTATCGGCTGCCCGAAGAGCGCCTGGAGGATTCATTGCTGGCGCTGTGGCAGCGCGAGATGCCGTACCCGGCGTACCGTCCGCACTGGCTCAACTGCCGCCTCGAGGACGGCAGCAAGGTGCAGGCACTGGGCTTCGTGCTGGAGCGGCACCTGCCGTGCTATGCCGGCAACCTGCCCGACACCTTGCTCAGCCATATCCTGGCCAGCGCCAAGGGCCGCTACGGCACCACCCGCGACTATGTCGAGCAGACCCTTTCGGCGCTGCGCACCCATGCCATGCCCGACCGCAACCTGGAGGCACGCTTCAAGCGTTGTCATTCGGCGGACAAGGCGTGAAGCCTGCGGTACCATCGCGCCCCTTATCAATGGACGTGTTGGGAATCAGGGATGAAACGCTGGCTTGGAATACTGTTGTGCTGGTGCTGCGCCGTGCAGGCCGAGCATGTGCCCACGTTCGCACAGCCCCCGGCCCCGGTGTACCCGAGGGCCATGAGGCTGGTGGGCCTGGAGGGCGCTGTGCGCATCGGCTACCAGGTCGATTCGCGCGATGGCTCGGTCAGCCATGTAACCGTCAAGCACAGTGATCATGCGTTGTTCAGTGCGTCTGCAGAAGCGGCCATCGCAAAGGTGCGGTTCGAACCCTGGACGGTGGCCGCGGGCGAGCCGCTGAAAACCGATGTGGTGCAGAGCCTGCTCTTTCGCATGGATGAGCAGTCCATGGCGATGACCCTGGATGCCCAGGCCGCGTTGCCGCAGCTGCAGTGCAAGCTGTTCAGTTACTACCTGGCCACCTACCGTCAGATCCGCTCGCATCAGCCGCTGTGGCAGATGGACAGCGTGGCCACGTCCATCGGCTTGCTGGCCAGGACGTCACCCGCATCGCCCACCCTGGTGCAGTTCAAGCAGGCGCAGCAGGCGTTCGAGGCAGCGCTGCCGTCTATCGAGCGGCGCTGCGCCGGGCAGCCCGACCTGATGTTCATCGACGCCTGGCCGCAGCAACTGCGTGACCTTGCGCTCAAGCAGCTGTGAGAAGGAGTGCCATGACAACACCACTTCCGGTCTTTACCTATTACCCCGGCAAGGTTCATTACATCGTGGCCAGCAGCGAGGCTTGCGTGTGCTGCGGGCAGGCGCGTGGTTACCTGTATGACGGCACGCTGTACACCGCGCAGACACTCGAGGGCGATATCTGCCCGTGGTGCATCGCCGATGGTTCGGCGGCCAGGCGCTACGACGGCAGTTTCCATGATGTGTATGCGATGGGGGAGGCGGGCATAAAGCCTGAGGTGCTCGACGAGATCGCCTATCGCACGCCGGGCTATCCCACATGGCAGGACAGCCAGTGGATGCACCATTGCGGTGACGCCTGCGAGTTCCACGGGGACGCCAGCGCCGAGGACATCAGTGAGGCCACGCCGGCGACCCGGGAGCACTGGGCCGAGTACAACGGCATGACCGTGGAGGACTGGTCGTGGGCCGCGGTAGGGTATGCGCCGGGCGGGGATACCGGGTTCTACAAGTTCGTGTGCCGTGGGTGCAAGCAGGTGCTGCTGGCCTGGGACATGAGCTGACGTTCACGCCTCTATCGCGGGTCAAGTCCGCTCCCACAGGGCAGTGCGGGAGCGGGCTTGGCTATCGCACAGACACCACCAGCTTGCCCACCGCCTTGCGCCCCGCCAACTGCTCGATTGCAGCCCCGGCATCGGCCAGTGGGTAGGTCTGCGACACCAGCGGTTTCAGCTTGCCCTCGGCATGCCACGCAAACAGCTGCTTGAAGTTCGCGGCGTTATCCGCCGGCTGGCGCTGCGCGAACGCACCCCAGAACACCCCCAGCACCGCCGCGCCCTTGAGCAGCGTCAGGTTCACCGCCAACTGCGGGATCTGCCCGCTGGCGAACCCCACCACCAGCATCCGTCCGTTCCACGCCAGCCCGCGCACCGCCTGCTCGAACAGCTCGCCGCCCACCGGGTCGAAAACCACGTCCACGCCCTGGCCACCGGTCAGGCGCTTGATTTCCTCCTTGAGGCCGCTTTCGCTGTAGTTGATCAGCTCGTCGGCACCGGCAGCCTTGGCAACGGCCAGCTTGTCGGCGCTGCTGGCCGCTGCGATCACCCGCGCGCCCAGGGCCTTGCCGATCTCCACCGCTGCCAGCCCGACCCCGCCCGACGCGCCCAGCACCAGCAGGGTTTCCCCGGCTTGCAACTGCCCGCGCTGGGTGAGCGCGTACATCGAGGTGCCGTAGGTCATGCCGAATGCGGCAGCCGTGGCGAAGTCCATGTGCGCCGGGATCGGCATCACGTTGTAGCCCGGCACCGCGATCTGCTCGGCAAAGCTGCCCCAGCCGGTCAGCGCCATCACCCGGTCGCCCACCTGCAACGGCCCGGCCTTTTCGCCCACCTCCAGCACTACCCCTGCTGCTTCGCCACCCGGCGAGAACGGCAGTGGCGGCTGGAACTGGTACTTGCCCTGGATGATCAGGGTGTCGGGGAAGTTGACCCCCGCCGCATGCACCTGCACCAGCACTTCATTGCGTTTGGGCACGGGGCTGGCGACCTCTTCGAGGACCAGGTCGCTGGCCGGACCATGGGCTTTGCACAACACGGCTTTCATCAGGGCTATTCCTTTGCGGGTGGTGGCCGATAAGTGTAGGTGGGCAGGGTGTCGGGTCAACGAGCATGCCCCGGCCTGATAAGCCGGCATAAGCCCGGGCTTGGGTTTGGCGAAGGCGCTGGGTATGCTGGCGCCAACTGTTTGAGGAGCGAATTGGTGAAAGCGTGGATCTTGATGGTACTGGCCCTGATGCTGCCAGCGGCGGCCATGGCCGAAGAAGCCAAGGACGGAGAGGGCGCGCCGAAGGTGTCGTACATCTCCCTGACCCCGCCACTGGTGGGCAACTATGCCCTTGATGGCGGCCCCAAGCTGCGCGTGTACAAGGCCGATGTGGCGTTGCGCGTGGACAACGATGTGGATGCGGCCGCGGTCAAGCACCACGAACCGCTGATCCGCAACCAGCTGGTGGCCCTGTTCACCCAGCAGAGCCTGGACGGCATGAGCAACGTCGAGGCCAAGGAACACCTTCGCCAGGAAGCCCTCAAGCAGGTGCAGCAGGTGCTCAACGGCGAAGAAGGCCGGCCGGTGGTGGCCGACCTGCTGTTCAACAACCTGATCGTGCAGTAGTCACGAGGCCAGGCTGCGGCGAAAGCGTGCCAGGGCGATCGCAAAGAACGCCAGGCCGATCGCCGCCAGCGCCAGCAGGTCCGGCCACACCACCGATGCGTCGGCGTCGCGGAACAGGATCGCGGCACCCAGGCTGACGAAGTGGGTGGAGGGTGACAGTTGCATCACCCACTGCAGCCATTGCGGCATGCTGTCCAGCGGCGTGCTGCCGCCCGACAGCAACAGCATCGGGATGATCACCGGGATCGCCAGCAAGCCGAACTGCGGGGTCGAGCGCGCCAGTGTGGCGAGGAAGATCCCCAGCGCGGTGCTGGCGAACAGGTACAGCGCGGTCACGCCCAGGAACAACCCCATGGAGCCGGCCAGCGGCACTCCCAATGCCCCCTTGACCACCACCTCCAGCGACACCCAGGTGCACAGCACCACCACCAGCGCGTTGCTGCCGATCTTGGCCAGCATGATTTCCAGTGCCGTCAGTGGCAGTACCAGCAAGTGGTCGAGGGTGCCATGCTCGCGTTCGCGCAGCAGCGCAGTGCCGGTCAGCACGATGGCCAGGATGGTGATGTTGTTGACGATCTGGATCACCGCCAGAAACCAGCCGCCCTCCAGGTTGGGGTTGAACAGCGCCCGTGGGCTCAGCAGCGCCGGGCTCTGCACGGCCTGCTTGGCGTAGTCGAGCAGCTCGCGTTCGAAGATCCGCCCGATGTAGCCGGCGCCCATGAACGCCTGGCTCATGGCGGTGGCGTCGACGTTCACCTGCAGTTCCGGGGTGCGCCCGGCCAGCAGGTCGCTCTGGAAGTTCACCGGGATATTGATCACGAAGGTGTACTGGCCGCTGTCCATGGCCTGGTCGAGCTGGTCGTAGGGCAGCGTCACCGCCGGCTGGAACTCCGGCGGTTGCAGCGCCTCGCCCAGCTTGCGCGAGACCAGGCTGTGGTCTTCGTCGACGATGGCCACGCTGGCGTTGTGCACGCCGATCACAGAGCCGGCGGCGGGCATGTAGATGGCCACGCTGAAGGCATACAGCAGAAACAGCAGCAGCACGCTGTCGTGGCGCAGGCTGGTCAGCTCCTTGAGACCGAGGCGGTAGATATGGGCCAGGCGCTGCATCAGACCTCCTGCTTTTTCAGCATGATCAGGCTCAGCCCGGTGAAGCCGGCGAAGAACCCGAACAGGGCCAGGCACTGCGGCCATAGTTCGCGCAGGTCCAGGGCCTTGGTGAAGGTGCCGACGGCAATGTCGAGGAAGTAGCCGGCCGGGAACAGCTGACCCATCAGTGCTGCCGCGCCATCGAGAGAAGAGCGCGGCACGATCAGCCCGGAGAACTGGATGGTCGGCAGGCTGGTGATGATCATGGTGCCCAGGATCGCCGCGATCTGGGTGCGGGTGAATGCCGAGATCAGCAGCCCCAGGCTGGTGGTGGCCAGCAGGTACAGCACCCCGCCGCAGGCCAGGGCCAGCGCGCTGCCCTTGAAGGGCACGCCGAACAGCCAGCGGTTCATCGCCACCAGCAACGCCAGGTTGACCAGGCTCACCAGCAGGTACGGGGCCTGCTTGCCGAGCAGGAACTCCAGGCGCGTGAGCGGCGTGGCGTAGAAGTTGGTGATCGAGCCCAGCTCTTTTTCACGCACGATGCCCAGTGCCGTGAGCATCGCGGGAATGAATGCCAGGATCAGCGCCATCACCCCGGGGCCGATGGCGTTCACGCTGATCACGTCCTGGTTGTAGCGAAAGCGGGTTTCAAGTTTCACCGCTGCCTGGCCTGGTTGTGCGCGGCTGCTCAGCGCGGCGAGCTGTTCGAGGTTGGCCTGATGCACGGCCTCCACATAGTTGCGGCTGGTTTCGGCGCGAAACGGCATGCCGCCATCGAGCCAGGCCGCCACCACCGGCTGGCGCCCGGCATTCAGGTCGCGGCCAAAGCCGGGGGGAATCTCCAGCGCCAGCTTGATTTCCGAGCGTTGCAGGCGCTTGTGCAGTTGCGCGGCGTCGCGGATCGGCGCCTGTTCGGCGAAGTAGCGCGAGCCGCGAAACGCTTCCAGGTACAGACGGCTTTGCGGGCTCTGGTCCTGGTCGTAGACCGCGAATGCCAGGTTCTCCACGTCCAGCGAAATGCCATAGCCGAAGATCACCATCATGAACAGCGCACCGAGCAGGGCGAAGGCCAGGCGCACCCTGTCGCGCAGCAGCTCTTTGCCTTCGCGGGTGGCTACCGCGAACAGCCGCACGAAGCTGAAGCCGCTGCGGGGTGGCGGGCTGGCGGTCTCGGCGGTGGTGCTCACCGGTTGGGCCTCGGTCGGCGCCGGGCTGCTGTTCTGCGCCTGTTCCAGGCAGGTGACGAAGGCGTCTTCCAGGGTCTGGCCGCCGAACTGCTGTTGCAGCGCGGCCGGGGTATCGCAGGCCAGTACACGGCCGGCGTGCATCAGCGAGATGCGATCGCAGCGCAGCGCCTCGTTCATGAAGTGGGTGGACAGGAAGATGGTCACGCCCTGCTCGCGGGACAGCTCGATCAGCAGGCGCCAGAAGTCGTCGCGTGCGGCCGGGTCGACGCCGGAGGTGGGTTCGTCGAGGATCAGCACTTCAGGCCGGTGCAGCACCGCCACGGCCAGCGACAGGCGCTGGCGCAGGCCCAGCGGCAGGGCGCCGGACTGCTGGTCGGCAATGTCGCCCAGGTCGAAGCGCTCGATCAGTTCGGCGATGCGCGGGGTGCTGTCGGCCTTGTTCAGGTCGAACAGGCGTGCGTGCAGCTCGAGGTTCTGACGCACGCTCAGTTCGCCATACAGCGAAAAGCTCTGGGACATGAAGCCGACGCGCTTGCGCGTGGCCAGGTCCTTGGCGTCGACCGGGCGGCCGAGCAGGGTGGCGCTGCCTTCGCTGGCCGGCATCAGGCCGGTGAGCACCTTCATGGTGGTGGTCTTGCCGCAGCCGTTGGAGCCCAGGAAACCGAAGATCTCGCCACGGCCGATGGCGAAGCTGACCTTGTTCACTGCGGTGAAGTCGCCGAAGCGCAGGGTCAGTTCATGGGCCTCGATGGCGATGTCGCCGTCGTGGGCCGGGCGTGGCGGGATCACCAGCGGCGCCTGGGTGCGGCTGCGGTCATCCTGCTGCTGGCTCTGGTAGCAGGTGAAGGCGTCGTCCAGCTTGCCGCTGGCGGTGGCGCCGGCCAGCTCGCGGCTCAGCCCCTGGGCGATCAGGCGACCACGGTCGAGCATCAGACAGTGCTCGAACTGTTCGGCCTCTTCCATGTAGGCGGTGGCCACCAGCAGGGTCAGTTGCGGACGCTCGCCGCGCACCTGCTCCACCAGCTCCCAGAAGCGCCGGCGCGACAGCGGGTCGACGCCGGTGGTGGGCTCGTCGAGAATCAGCAGGTCGGGCTCGTGGATCAGTGCGCAGCACAGCCCGAGTTTCTGCTTCATGCCCCCGGAGAGCTTGCCTGCCGGGCGCTCGGCAAAGCGTTCCAGGTCGGTGGCCAGCAGCAGCGCGTGCATGCGCGTGTCGCACTCGGAGCGGCTCAGGCCGAACAGCGTGGCGAAGAAGCGGATGTTCTCGCTGATCGACAGCTCGGGGTACAGGTTGCCGCCCAGGCCCTGGGGCATGAAGGCGATGCGCGGGTACAGGCTGTTGCGGTGGCGGCGCTGGCGGATCGAGCCGTCCAGCACCTGCAACTCGCCCTGTTGCAGCTTCTTGACCCCGGCAATCAGCCCCAGCAGGCTCGACTTGCCCGCACCGTCCGGGCCGATCAGGCCGCAGCGGGTGCCTGCCGGCAGTTCAAAGCAGATGTCCTGTAGGGCCTCGAGGGAGCCGTAGCGGTGGCTGATGCCACGCGCCTGCAGCGCCAGGGCCGTCATTGCAGGTTGGCCGGCCAGTCCACGGGGGCGCTACGCACATAGCCGGCGCCGGGCATGCCCGGCTTGGCCTGGGGCACCGCGCTGGGCTCGGTCAGGCGCAGCTTGACGCGAAACACCAGCTTCTGGCGCTCGTCACGGGTTTCCACCTGCTTGGGGGTGAACTGCGCCTTGGCTGCCACGAAGCTGATCTTGGCCGGCAGCGCGCGGTCGGGCAGGGCATCGAGCACGATGCGCGCCTGGTCGCCCACGGTCAGTTTGCCGGTGGTGGAGGCGGGCAGATAGAGGTTCATGTACTGGTCGCTGGGGTCGATCAGCAGCAGTACGCGCCCGCCGGCCCCGAGCACTTCGCCCGGTTCGGCCAGACGCAGCTGG
This sequence comes from Pseudomonas sp. PS01300, assembly GCF_029960155.1. Lineage (NCBI taxonomy): Bacteria > Pseudomonadati > Pseudomonadota > Gammaproteobacteria > Pseudomonadales > Pseudomonadaceae > Pseudomonas > Pseudomonas sp. PS01300. The sequence goes on from NZ_JASCPN010000004.1 coordinate 96,827, forward strand.
ATCACGCCATCGATGGGCGCGCGCAGGCTGCTGTCGTCGATTTCGCTGGTGAGCTGGGCCACCTGGGCCTCGGCGGCACCGATGGCGGCCTTGATTGCCGCGAGTTGCGCTCGCGCTGCCACCACGGCTGAATTGCTGGTGTCGTAGCGGGCCTGCTGCTGGTCGAGCAATTGCTGGCTGGAGTACTTGCGCTGGAACAGTTCGCGCACGCGCTTGAGTTCCTGGCTGGCCAGCAGCTGTTCGCTCTGGCGCAGCTGCACGGTGGCCTGGGCGGCCGCGTAGTTCTCGCGGGCACGCAGCACTTCGGCTTCGGCCTGGTTGCGCTGGGCCTCCATGGTGCGGGTGTCGATGCGCGCCAGCAGTTGGCCCTTGTGCACCACGTCGCCCTCGTCGGCCAGCACTTCGGCCAGGCGCCCCGGCACTTTGGTGGCGATCTGCACCTCGGTGGCCTCAAGGCGACCGTTGCCCATGCTCAGGCCTTCGGGCAGACGGTCGTGCATGGACTTCCAGTAGCCCAGGCCGCCGGCTGCCACCAGCAGCGCAATCAGCGCGCCGGCAAAGAGTTTGGGGGTGTGTTGGCTCATCGACATGCACCTGCATCCTGCTGCGTTTGACGTCAGAGTCTGACGTTTTGCCTACCGTGGCGGGTTGATACGTATCAAACGAGTGGGCATCTTACGCGAAATTAACGTAGTGCGAGCACCGCGGCCCATTGTTCGTCCGTCACTGGCATCACCGACAGGCGGCTGCCCTTCTGTACCAGTGGCAGTTCGGCCAGTGCCGGCTGTTGCTTGAGGTAGCCAAGGCCCAGCACCTTGCGCATGGTTTCCACATGCTCTACGTCCACTGCGCTCCACGGGTTCTTCTCGGCGTTGGCCTTGGCGTCGAAGTAGTGGCTCTCGGGGTCCAGTGCGGTGGGGTCGGGGTAGGCGGCGGTGGTGATGCGGGCAATACCGGCGATGCCGGGCTCGGGGCAGCTGGAGTGGTAGAAGAAGAACAGGTCGCCCACCGCCATGGCGCGCATGAAGTTGCGCGCCTGGTAGTTGCGCACCCCGTCCCAGCGCGCCTGGCCGAGGCGGGCGAGGTCTTCGATCGAGAGCTCGTCGGGCTCGGATTTCATCAGCCAGTAGGCCATCGTTGACGCTCCAGACAAAGTTTGAAATAACCTGTTGCATGAAACCGACAGCCGGTTGGCGTCAACGTTTGCGTGTGGCACCAGGTTGTCGGAGAATGCGCGCATTTTAAGCTTGACGCTGCTGCACGGCATAATAAAAACCGTTGCTGTCATCGTGATGAGTTTGCCTGAGGGGGGCAATCGATGAATCGCAAACCGGATTTGCTCTGGGTGCTCGTTTTTCTGTTTGGCCTGGGTGTGGTCACCACCGGCTATGCACAAAGCCTGTGGGAACAGAAACTCGAAACAGCCGCCTACGAGATGCCGGCCGCCCCGACCCCCGTCAAGCGTTGAGCCTTGCGGCGCCCGTTCAGGGTGCCAGGTACCACCCCCTGTCCGATACCGTGCCCTGCAGCGGCACGTCCCAACTGGCCTGGGCCAGTCGTTGCACTTTCTGGCATTCGTGCGCCAGCCCCAGCAGCAGGGGTTTCTTCCAGGCCTTGCGCCGCCCCTGATACGCCAGGCTGCGGTCATAGAACCCGCCGCCCATGCCCAGTCGCCCACCCGTCTCGTCGAAACCCACCAGCGGCAGCAGGATCAGGTCCAGTGCCCAGGTGGGTCGCTGGCGTGTGAGATTGATGCGTGGTTCGGGGATGCGGAAGCGGTTGGGGCGCAGTTTTTCACCGTGCTCGAAGCGCTGGAAGGCCATGCGGGTTCTGGGCCAGGCGTGCAGCACCGGCAGGTAGGTATGCTTGCCTCGACGTTGAGCTTCGCGCAGCAGCAGGCGCGGGTCGATCTCGCTGTCGTTGGGCAGGTACAGGGCAATGTGCCGGGCACGACGAAACAGCGGGTGCTGCGCCAGTTGCCGGTACAGGCCGCGCGCGGCACGGCGCTGTTCGGCCGGGCTGAGGGCACGGCGGGCATCACGGAGCAGACGACGAAGTTGGGGGCGGGTAAGCGGCGCGGTGTCGGTCATGGCACGGGCGGTCCCTGGGGCGACTGCCACGCAGGGGTGGCAGTGCATGTGCGTGCGCCGCTGGGTGGGCGCAGGCTGGAGAATTCAGGCTCCCCGACGAACCGCTGTCGGTGTAGCCCTTGAACCCGAAAGTTCAAGGTGGAGATTACAGGAGGCGTTAAGGCTTTCCGTCAAGCGGACATGCACACCGGCCCCACGTGCAACCCCCGTGGTTGTGCGTATCGGCTCAGGGACATGACCGACTGGCAAGCACTCCAGGGAGTGGTCGGAGTATACCCGAAACTCAGGCCGGTTTTGAACCCGCGTCGTCGGCCAATGCCTGATCGACACGTTCGAGCAGGTCGCGCACCTGTTCACGGGTGGCACCGCCGGTGGGCGCCTGCGGGCGCTCCTGATTGTGCAGCAGGTCGTGGGTGATGTTCAGCGCCGCCATCACCGCGATACGGTCGGCGCCGATCACCTTGCCGCTGCTGCGGATCTCGCGCATCTTGCTGTCCAGGTAGCGCGCTGCGCTGACCAGGTTGCTGCGCTCTTCCGGCGGGCAGATGATCGAATACTCCTTGTCGAGGATCTGAACGGTGACGCTATTGCTTGAACTCATGAGTCTTGCTCCAGGGCCTTGAGCCGCGAAATCATCGATTCGACCTTACGCCGGGCGATCTCGTTTTTTTCGATGAGGTGGGCGCGCTCCTCGCGCCAGGATTTTTCCTGAGCTAATAGGAGTGCATTTTGCCGCTTTAGTTGCTCGACACGTTCGATCAACAGCTCGAATCGGCCCATCAGCGCTTGCAGGTCGTTCTCTGGCATGACGTGCCACTCGCTTTTGTCAGACGGGTCTTACCCGCTCATTAAGTTCCGGCATGCCCCGAATTGGCGGCGTCGATGGTCTTGGCGCGCCTGCCGGTGCTAGGATACAAGGCCTTCATTCTAGTCATTGCGCCGTCTGGCGCCTAGCTGCCCATGCCCATTACGAATTCGCCATACACCGCTTTTGCCACCTTGCTCACCAGCAACGGTCACCCTGTTTCGCCTGCCGAGCTTCACGGCTTGTTGCTCGGGCGCAGCTGCGCCGGTGCCGGCTTCGATGCCGACGGCTGGTTGGCCGATGCGGCCCACCTGCTGGAAGTCGATCCTGTAGACAATGTTCGTAACGCTTTGATCGGCCTGCAGGAGATGGTCAAGGGCGAACTCACCGGTGAAGAAGTCACCGTCGTGCTGTTGCTGCCCACCGACGATGCCCCGCTGACCGAGCGTGCCATCGCCCTGGGCGAGTGGTGCAAAGGCTTCCTGTACGGCTTCGGCCTCAACTCGGCAGGCCTGAGCCTGAGTGCCGAAGCCAAGGAAGTGCTGGGTGACCTGGACGCCATTTCCCAGGTCCAGGATGCACTGGAAGAATCCGAAGACGGCGAAAGCGACTATATGGAAGTGATGGAGTACCTGCGCGTCGCACCGATGCTGCTGTTCTCCGAGCTGGCCAAGCCACAGGCGCCTGCGCCCAAGCCTTCCTTGCACTAAATGCCGAACAGGGGTTCCTCGTGCCAATAGCCCATATCCCCAAAGCGGAGTATGCCCGTCGTCGCAAGGCGCTGATGGCGCAGATGGAACCCAACAGCATCGCCATCCTGCCCGCGGCCGCGGTGGCCATTCGCAACCGCGACGTGGAGCATGTGTACCGCCAGGACAGCGACTTCCAGTACCTCAGCGGCTTCCCGGAGCCCGAGGCGGTGATTGCGCTGATCCCCGGCCGCGAGCACGGTGAGTACGTGCTGTTCTGCCGCGAGCGCAACCCCGAGCGCGAGCTGTGGGACGGCCTGCGCGCCGGCCAGGAAGGCGCGATACGCGAATACGGCGCGGACGATGCGTTCCCCATCACCGACATCGACGACATCCTGCCGGGCCTGATCGAAGGCCGCGACCGGGTGTACTCGGCCATGGGCAGCCACCCCGAATTCGACCGCCACCTGATGGAGTGGATCAACGTGATCCGCTCCAAGGCCAACCTCGGCGCCCAGCCACCGAACGAGTTCGTTGCGCTGGATCATCTGCTGCACGACATGCGCCTGTATAAATCGGCCACGGAAGTGAAGGTGATGCGCGAGGCCGCGGCGATTTCGGCACGCGCTCACGTGCGGGCCATGCAGGCCTGCCGCGCCGGGTTGCACGAATACAGCCTGGAGGCCGAGCTGGACTACGAGTTCCGCAAGGGCGGGGCGAAGATGCCGGCCTACGGCTCGATCGTGGCATCGGGTCGCAACGCCTGCATCCTGCATTACCAGCAGAACGACGCCCTGCTCAAGGACGGCGACCTGGTCCTGATCGACGCCGGGTGCGAGATCGACTGCTACGCCAGCGACATCACCCGCACCTTCCCGGTCAGCGGGCGCTTCTCGCCGGAGCAGAAAGCGATCTACGAGCTGGTTCTCAAGGCCCAGGCTGCAGCCTTTGCCGCGATTGCACCGGGCAAGCACTGGAACCATGCCCACGAGGCCACCGTGCAGGTGATCACCGAAGGGCTGGTGGAGCTGGGGCTGCTCAAGGGCGACGTGCCGGCGCTGATCGAGGCCGAGGCCCATCGCGCCTTCTACATGCACCGCGCCGGTCACTGGCTGGGGCTGGATGTGCACGACGTCGGCGAGTACAAGGTCGCCGACCAGTGGCGCGTGCTGGAGCCGGGCATGGCCCTGACGGTGGAGCCGGGCATCTACATTGCTGCCGACAACCAGAGCGTCGCGAAGAAGTGGCGCGGTATCGGCGTACGAATCGAGGACGACGTAGTGGTGACCAAGCAGGGCTGTGAAATCCTGACCTCCGGCGTACCGCGCACGGTGGCCGAAATCGAAGCATTGATGGCGGCTGCACGCAGCCACGCCGCATGAGCCGGGTCAACCTTGCCATCATCGGTGGCGGCCTGGTCGGTGCCAGCCTGGCGCTGGCCCTGCAGGCCGGGGCCAGGGCGCGTGGCTGGAAGATCCTGCTGATCGAGCCGTTCGCCCCCGGCGACAGCTTCCAGCCCAGTTACGACGCACGTTCCTCGGCGCTTTCCTACGGCACCCGGCAGATCTACGAGCGTCTGGGCCTGTGGCAGCCGATCAGCCGCCGCGCCGAACCGATCCGCCAGATCCAGGTGTCCGACCGTGGCCGCTTTGGCGCCACCCGCCTGGACGCCCTGGAAGAAGGCGTGCCGGCGCTCGGCTACGTGGTCGAGAACGCCTGGCTCGGCCAGTGCCTGTGGCAGGGGCTGGATGCCGAGGTGGTGACTTGGCGCTGCCCGGCGCAGGTCAGCGCGATGCAGCCGCTGGCCGACGGCTACCGCCTGACACTGGATGACGACACCACGGTGGACTGCGACCTGGCGGTACTGGCCGACGGCGGGCGTTCCGGGCTGCGCGAGCAGTTGGGCATCCACGTCAGCCAGCGTCCGTACAACCAGAGTGCGCTGATCGCCAACATCACCCCGAGCGAGGCCCATTGCGGGCAGGCGTTCGAACGCTTCACCGATGACGGCCCGATGGCCTTGCTGCCGCTGCCGGAAAACCGCTGCGCGCTGGTCTGGACCCGTGCCGGAATGGATGCCAGACGGCTGGCCGAGATCGACGAGCGAGCCTTCCTGGCCGAGCTGCAAGGCGTGTTCGGCTACCGTCTGGGCACCTTGCGCCAGGTGGGCGCGCGTCACCTCTACCCGCTGTCGCTGGTAGAGGCCCAGGAGCAGGTGCGCTCGCACCTGGTGGTGCTGGGCAACGCCGCGCACAGCCTGCATCCGATTGCCGGGCAGGGTTTCAACCTGTCGCTGCGCGACGTGCAGTCGCTGGCCGACGGTCTGCTGGCCGGGCCTGAAGTACCGGGCGACCTGGCGACCCTGCAGGCCTACCGCGAGCGCCAGCGCCTGGACCAGGACATGACCGTGGGCTTCTCCGACAAGGTCACGCGGTTGTTCGGCAGCGGCCAGCCGTTGCTCGCCACCGGGCGCAACCTGGGCCTGCTGGGCCTGGACCTGCTGCCCCCGGCCAAGCGCTGGTTCGCCCGCCAGGCCATGGGCCTGGGTACACGCCCGGACCAGCCTGGCCAATGACCCCTTCTTCTCTTTATCGGGCTTGAAAGCATGGAAATGCGCGCAGATCTGTTGATTGTCGGTGCCGGAATGGTCGGTAGCGCCCTGGCCCTGGCCTTGCAGCACAGTGGCCTGGACATCCTGCTGCTCGACGGCAGCCCCCTGACGGTCAAGCCGTTCGATGCACAGGCGCCCTTCGAGCCGCGAGTCAGCGCGCTGTCGATGGCCAGCCAGCGCATCCTCGAGCGCGTGGGCGCCTGGCAGCACATCCGCGAGCGGCGCCTGAGCCCGTATTCGGACATGCACGTGTGGGACGGCAGCGGCACCGGGCAGATCCACTTTTCGGCCGCCAGCGTGCACGCCGAGGTGCTCGGCCACATCGTCGAGAACCGCGTGGTGCAGGACGGTCTGCTGCAGCGCCTGCACGACAGCGAGATCGGCCTGCTGGCCAACGCCCGCCTGGAGCAGATGCGCCGCAGTGGCGACGACTGGCTGCTGACCCTGGCCGATGGCCGCACCCTGCGCGCGCCGCTGGTGATTGCGGCTGACGGCGCCAACTCGGCGGTGCGCCGCCTGACCGGCTGCCAAACCCGTGAGTGGGACTACCTGCACCACGCCATCGTGACCAGCGTACGCTGTGCCGAGCCGCACCAGGCCACGGCCTGGCAGCGCTTCACCGATGACGGCCCGCTGGCGTTTCTGCCACTGCTGCGCGACGGCCAGCAGCACTGGTGCTCCATCGTGTGGTCGACCACGCCTGCGCAGGCCGAGCGCCTCATGGCCCTGCCGGACGAAGCCTTCTGCGCCGAGCTGGAGCGGGCCTTCGAGGGCCGCCTGGGCACGGTGCTGGCGGCCGACCCACGGCTGTGCGTACCGCTGCGCCAGCGCCATGCCAAGCGCTACGTGGCCGAGGGCCTGGCGTTGATCGGCGATGCGGCACATACCATTCACCCGCTGGCCGGGCAGGGCGTGAACCTTGGCTTTCTGGACGCGGCGGTGCTGGCCGAAGTGCTGCAGCATGCCCATGAGCGCGGCGAGCGCCTGGCCGACGTGCGCGTGCTGAGCCGCTACGAACGACGGCGCATGCCGCACAACCTGGCCTTGATGGCCGCAATGGAGGGTTTCGAGCGCCTGTTCCAGGCCGACCCGCTGCCGCTGCGCTGGCTGCGCAACAGTGGCCTGAAGTGGGTGGAGCAACTGCCGGAGGCCAAGGCGCTGTTCGTGCGCCAGGCGCTGGGGCTGAGCGGCGACCTGCCGGAGCTGGCACGGGCCTGAGGCGGCACCGCAACATCTGGTAACTCCTCCCTTGGCAGTTCGGTTGAGAAGGCAAATGGCATTCACTACCATTTGCGCCTCTCCCGCATTCCGAGGACCGCCTTCATGTTGCCACGCAAGCATCTACTCGCCGCCCTGGCGCTCACCCTGCTGGGCGGTACCGCACAGGCGGCGGACGAGGTGGTGGTGTATTCCTCGCGCATCGACGAGCTGATCAAGCCGGTATTCGATGCCTACACCAAGGAAACCGGGGTCAAGGTCAAGTTCATCACCGACAAGGAAGCGCCGTTGATGCAGCGCATCAAGGCCGAGGGCAGCAACGCCACGGCCGACCTGCTGCTGACCGTGGATGCCGGCAACCTCTGGCAGGCCGAGCAGATGGGTATCCTGCAGCCGATCAAGTCGGCCGTGATCGACGCCAACATTCCCCCGCAGTATCGCGCTTCGTCCCATGACTGGACCGGCCTGAGCCTGCGCGCACGGACCATTGCCTACGCCACCGACCGGGTCAAGCCCGAGGAGCTGAGCACCTACGAGGCGCTGGCCGGCAAGGAATGGGAAGGGCGCTTGTGCCTGCGTACCGCCAAGAAGGTCTACAACCAGTCGCTGACCGCGACCCTGATCGAAACCCACGGCGCCGAGAAGACCGAAGAGATCCTCAAGGGCTGGGTGAACAACCTGTCCACCGACGTGTTCTCGGATGACGTGGCAGTGCTCAAGGCCATCGAGGCCGGGCAGTGCGACGTGGGCATCGTCAATACCTACTACTATGGCCGCCTGCACAAGGAGCAGCCGCAACTGCCGATCAAGCTGTTCTGGCCCAACCAGGCCGACCGTGGCGTGCACGTCAACCTGTCGGGCATCGGCTTGACCCGGCACGCGCCGCACAAGGAGGCCGCGATCAAGCTGGTGGAGTGGATGACCGGACCGCAGGCGCAGAAGATCTTCGCCGATGTGAACCAGGAGTTCCCGGCCAACCCCAAGGTGGAACCTTCGGCAGAAGTGGCGGCGTGGGGCAAGTTCAAGGCCGACAGCCTGCCGGTGGAAGTGGCGGGCAAGCGTCAGGCTGAAGCGATTCGCCTGATGGATCGGGCTGGCTGGAACTGAGCGCAAGGCTTTATTCTTGCGGGGCCCCTGTCGGGGCCCATCGCGGGTCAAGCCCGCTCCTACAGGGATCACCGTGGCCCTTGTGGGAGCGGGCTTGACCCGCGATAGACCGCAACGCGGTCGCTCTCACCTTCGCCAGAGATCTCCCCCCGTGTCACACCCCGCCCAACGCCGCTGGTACCCCCTGGTCTTCACCGTCTGCGCGCTGGTGCTGCTGCCGCTGAGCGTGCTGGTGCTGTCGTGGCAGAGCATCGACCTGCAGATCTGGTCGCACCTGCTCGACACCCAGATGAGCCGCCTGTTGGGCAACACCCTGACCTTGATCCTCGGCGTGGGCGTCGGCGTCACCGTGCTGGGCGTGAGCCTGGCCTGGCTCACCAGCCTGTGCGAATTCCCCGGCCGACGCTGGCTCGACTGGGCATTGATGCTGCCCTTCGCCATCCCCGCCTATGTGCTGGCGTTCGTCTTCGTCGGTTTGCTGGACTTCTCCGGCCCGGTGCAAACCCTGCTGCGCGAATGGTTCGGCCCCATGCGCCTGCCGCGCGTGCGCTCCACCGGCGGGGTGATCATCGTGCTGGTGCTGGTGTTCTACCCCTATGTCTACCTGCTGGCACGTACCGCCTTCCTGGCCCAGGGCAAGGGCCTGATGGAAGCGGCGCGGGTGCTCGGGCAATCGCCGCTGCAAGCCTTCTGGCGCGTGGCCCTGCCCATGGCGCGGCCGGCGATCGGCGCGGGCGTGGCGCTGGCGCTGATGGAAACCCTGGCCGACTTCGGCGCGGTGGCCGTGTTCAACTTCGACACCTTCACCACCGCCATCTACAAGACCTGGTACGGCTTCTTCAGCCTCTCCAGCGCCGCCCAGCTCGCCAGCCTGCTGCTGCTGGCCGTCATGCTGGTGCTGTACGGCGAGCGCCGGGCCCGCGGTGCGGTACGCAGCAGCAACGAGCGGCCCCGGGTGGCGGCGCTGTACCACCTGCGTGGGGTCAAGGCGCTGGCTGCCAGCAGCTGGTGCCTGCTGGTGTTTGCCTGCGCGTTCGTTATCCCGGTGCTGCAGTTGCTGGTGTGGTTCTGGCAGCGCGGGCGTTTCGACCTCGACGAGCGCTATGGCGCGCTCATCCTGCATACCCTGTACCTGGGCGCCATGGCTGCGCTGATCACCGTGGCGGTGGCACTGCTGCTGGCGTTTGCCCGACGCCAGGCCCCCACCCGCGTGGTGCGCGCCGGGGTCAGCCTGGCCAACCTGGGCTACGCCTTGCCCGGCTCGGTATTGGCGGTGTCGATCATGCTGGCCTTCAGTTACCTCGACAACCAGCTGGTGGTGCCGCTTTCGAGCTGGCTTGGCGGTGCCGGCCGCCCGCTGCTGATGGGCAGCCTGGCGGCACTGCTGTTGGCCTATCTGGTGCGCTTCATCGCCGTGGCCTACGGCCCCTTGGAAAACAGCCTGGGGCGCATTCGGCCCTCGCTGCCGGAGGCCTCGCGCAGCCTCGGGGTCAGCGGCCCGCGATTGTTTTTCAAGGTGTATCTCCCGCTGCTGGTGCCGGGTGCGCTGAGCGCAGCGCTGCTGGTGTTCGTCGATGTGCTCAAGGAGATGCCCGCCACCCTGCTGATGCGCCCGTTCGGTTGGGACACCCTGGCGGTGCGGGTATTCGAGATGACCAGCGAGGGCGAGTGGTCGCGTGCCTCGCTGCCGGCGTTGACGCTGGTGCTGGTGGGGCTGCTGCCGGTCATCGGTTTGATAAGGCGTTCGGCGCGTCACCCGGGTCAGAGTCACTGAGGGTGTAAGGCTGCGCCCTTGCGGCTACAATGCGCGGCATTCGCTGCGGCCGATCAGCACCGGGTAGCTGAAACGCTGCCCTCAGCCGCAGCCTCGCCACGCCCGGAAGGAGAAACCCATGGGACAGCGTACGCCTCTTTATGACCTGCACCTGGCGCTTGGCGCCAAGATGGTCGATTTTGGCGGTTGGGACATGCCCCTGCATTACGGCTCGCAAGTCGAGGAGCACCACCAGGTGCGCCGCGACTGCGGGGTCTTCGATGTCTCGCACCTCACCGTGATCGATGTGCACGGCGCCCAGGCCACGCCCTGGCTGCGCTGGTTGCTGGCCAACGATGTAGCCAGCCCGAATGCCCACGGCAAGGCCCTGTACAGCACCCTGCTCAACGAACAGGGCGGTGTGATCGACGACCTGCTGGTCTACCGCACCGACGACGGCTACCGCCTGGTGGCCAACGCCGCCACCCGCGACAAGGACCTGGCCTGGCTGCAGGCCCATATCGGCGACTACGACGTGCAGGTGCGCGAGCGTCCCGAACTGTCGATCTTCGCTGTGCAGGGCCCGCATGCGCGGGACAAGCTGGCCGAACTGGTGAGCAGCGACCGTGCGGCGCTGATTCGTGAACTGGCCCCCTTCGAAGGCCGCAGCAGTGGCGACTGGTTCATCTCGCGTACCGGCTACACCGGCGAAGACGGCCTGGAGATCACCCTGCCGGCAGAGCAGGCCCCGGCGTTCTTCAACGACCTGGTCGGCGCCGGTATTGCCCCCAGCGGGCTGGGCGCGCGCGATACCTTGCGCCTGGAAGCGGGCATGACGCTGTACGGACAGGACATCGACGAGGCACACTCGCCACTGACCTCCAACCTGGCCCACAACATCGCCCTGGAACCGGCCGACCGCGAGTTCATCGGACGCCGTGCGCTGGAGGCCGAACAGGCCGCAGGCGTGCAGCTGAAACTGGTCGGCCTGGTGCTCGAGGAACGCGGTGTGCTGCGTGCGCATCAGGTGGTGCGAATCGCACAGATTGGCGAAGGGGAGATCACCAGTGGTAGTTTCTCTCCTACGCTGAGCAAGGCGATTGCCCTGGCCCGCGTGCCGGTGGCTACCGCCGACCGCGCCGAGGTGGAAATTCGCGGCAAGTGGTACCCGGTACGGGTGGTCAAGCCGACCTTCGTGCGCCAGGGCAAGATCCTGATCTGAATTCATTCCGGCGGGCCGACCGCTGACCTGTTGAGGAAAGACACTATGAGCAATATCCCCGCCGACCTGCGTTTTGCCGAGAGCCACGAGTGGGCCAGGCTGGAAGCCGACGGTACCGTCACCGTGGGCATCAGCGACCACGCCCAGGAAGCCCTGGGCGACGTGGTATTCGTCGAACTGGCCGAGGTCGGCAAGGTGTTCGCGGCCAAGGACGCCGCCGGGGTGGTGGAGTCGGTGAAAGCCGCTTCGGATATCTACGCGCCGGTCAGCGGCGAAGTGATCGCGGTCAACGAAGACCTCAGCGACAGCCCTGAGAACCTGAACAACGATCCTTACGCCAGCTGGATCTTCAAGCTCAAGCCGTCCAACCCGGCAGAGCTGGAGCAGTTGCTGGACGCCGCCGGCTACAAGGCCGCCATCGGCGAGTAGTTTTTCCCGCACGAACGGCAATCCCTTCCTAGACTCAATAAGCCTCGACCCCTCGAGGCTTGGTCTTGGAAGAGAGAGCCGCTATGTCCCAGTCGCCGTCCCTGAGCCAACTGCACGATCCCAACCCGTTCCTGCGTCGTCATCTTGGCCCGGATGCGGCCGAGCAGCAGGCGATGTTGCAGGCCCTGGGCCTGAGCAGTCGCAGTGAACTGATCGAGCAGACCGTCCCGCCGGGCATTCGCCTGAACCGCCCGCTGGAACTGCCCCCGGCGCTTGATGAACAGGCCGCCCTGGCAAAACTGCGCGGTTACGCCGAGCAGAACCAGGTGTGGACCAGCCTGATCGGCATGGGGTACCACGCTACCCTGACGCCCACGGTGATCCTGCGCAACGTGCTGGAGAACCCCGGCTGGTACACCGCCTATACGCCGTATCAGCCGGAGATCGCCCAGGGTCGCCTGGAGGCGCTGCTCAATTACCAGCAGATGGTCATCGACCTGACCGGGCTGGACCTGGCCAATGCCTCGCTGCTCGACGAAGCGACGGCCGCTGCCGAAGCCATGGCTCTGGCACGGCGCATGGCCAAGTCGCGCAGCAATGCGTTCTTCGTCGATGAACATTGCCACCCGCAGACCCTGTCCGTATTGCAGACCCGCGCCGAGGGCTTCGGCTTCGAGCTGATCGTCGATGGGCTGGACAACCTGGACAAGCACCGGGTGTTCGGCGCGCTGCTGCAATACCCCAACACCCACGGCGGGGTGCACGACCTGCGCCCGGCCATCGAGCAGCTGCATGCCCAGCAGGCGCTGGCCTGCGTCGCCGCCGACCTGCTGAGCCTGGTGCTTTTGACCCCGCCGGGCGAGCAGGGCGCCGACGTGGTGCTCGGCTCGACCCAGCGCTTTGGCGTGCCCATGGGCTACGGCGGCCCGCACGCGGCCTACTTTGCCTGCCGCGACGACTTCAAGCGCGCCATGCCAGGGCGCATCATCGGCGTTTCCAAGGACGCGCGCGGCAACCTGGCGCTGCGCATGGCCCTGCAGACCCGCGAACAGCACATCCGCCGCGAGAAGGCCAACTCCAACATCTGCACCGCGCAGGTGCTGCTGGCCAACATCGCCGGGTTCTATGCCGTGTACCACGGGCCCGAAGGGCTCAGGCGCATCGCCCAGCGGGTGCACCGGCTCACGGTGATCCTGGCTGCCGGCCTGCAAGCCAAGGGGCTCAAGCGCTTGAACGAGCACTTCTTCGACACCCTGACCCTGGACGTCGGCGGCAGCCAGACCGCGATCATCCAGAGCGCCGAGGCCGCGCAGATCAACCTGCGCATCCTGGGCCGCGGGCACCTGGGCGTAAGCCTGGATGAAACCTGTGACGAGGCCACGGTGCTGCGCCTGTTCGGCATCTTTCTGGGCGCCGACCATGGGCTGAGCGTGGCCGAGCTGGATGCCCAGGCGCAGCACAGCGGCATCCCCGACGCCTTGCAGCGCCAGTCGGCGTTTCTGACGCACCCGGTGTTCAACCTGCACCACAGCGAAACCGAGATGCTGCGTTACCTCAAGCAGCTGGAGAACAAGGATCTGGCCCTCAACCAGTCGATGATCCCGCTGGGCTCGTGCACCATGAAGCTCAACGCCAGCAGCGAGATGATCCCCATCACCTGGCCGGCCTTCGCCAACCTGCACCCGTTCGCGCCGCTCACCCAGGCCCAGGGCTATACCGCGATGATCGACGAGCTGGAGCGCTGGCTGTGCGCGATCACCGGTTTCGATGCCATCTGCATGCAACCCAACTCCGGTGCCCAGGGTGAATACGCGGGGCTGCTGGCGATCAGCAAGTACCACCGCAGCCGCCAGCAGGGTCAGCGCGATATCTGCCTGATCCCGGCCTCGGCGCACGGCACCAACCCGGCGTCTGCGCAGATGGCCGGCATGCAGGTGGTGATCGTGGAATGCGATGTGGCGGGCAACGTCGACCTGGTCGACCTCAAGGCCAAGGCCCTGGCGGCGGGTGAGCGCCTGGCCTGCCTGATGGCCACCTACCCGTCGACCCACGGCGTGTACGAGGAAGGCATCAGTGAGATCTGCGAAGTTATCCACAGCCACGGTGGCCAGGTGTACATGGATGGCGCCAACCTCAATGCCCAGGTCGGGTTGGCGCGGCCGGCGGACATCGGTGCCGATGTATCGCACATGAACCTGCACAAGACCTTCTGCATTCCCCATGGCGGTGGCGGGCCGGGCATGGGCCCGATCGGCGTGCGTGCACACCTGGCACCGTTCGTGGCCAGCCATCCGGTGGTGCCGGTGCCCGGGCCCGACCCGCAGAACACCGCGGTCAGTGCGGCGCCCTGGGGCAGTGCGAGCATCCTGCCGATCAGCTGGATGTACATCGCCATGATGGGGCCGCAACTGGCCGATGCCAGCGAGGTGGCGATCCTGTCGGCCAACTATCTGGCCCAGCAGTTGGGCGGCGCGTTCCCGGTGCTGTACCGCGGGCGCAATGGGCGGGTGGCGCATGAGTGCATCCTCGACCTGCGGCCCTTGAAGACGCTGACCGCCATCACCGAAGAGGATGTGGCCAAGCGCCTGATGGACTACGGGTTCCATGCGCCGACCATGTCGTTCCCGGTGCCGGGCACCTTGATGGTGGAGCCGACCGAGAGCGAGTCCAAGGCCGAGCTGGACCGCTTCGTGGAGGCGATGCTGAAGATTCGGGCAGAGATTGCAGAGGTGCAGAACGGCAACTGGCCAGCCGAGGACAACCCGCTCAAGCGGGCGCCGCATACCTTGGCGGATGTGCTGGGGGTGTGGGAACGACCTTACTCGATCGAGCAGGGTGTTGCGCCGAGCCACCATGCGCGGCTGCACAAGTACTGGCCGGCGGTGAACCGGGTGGACAACGTGTACGGGGACCGCAACCTGTTCTGTGCGTGTGTGCCGGTGGAGGATTATCGCTGAGGCCAGGGCCTCGTGGCCGACAAGGCTGGCTCCTGTAGGAGCCGGCATTGCCGGCGAGGTGATTACTCGGTCACGGCATTCTGCGCCAGGATCGCATTGGCCAGCTCCATGTCGCTGACCTGCAGCCCTGGCTGCTCGGCACGCACACGCTGCATGGCAGCCTCAAGATACGGCCCGCTGATCTGGCCGTTGCTGGCCACATAGCTGCTGGCATCTTCCTGCGCCGCCACCACCAGCTTGTGGTCCTTGAAGGTCAGGTAGGTGGAGCCGGTGGTGGCACCGGACGAAATCACATCACGCCAGAAGCCATCAGCCATCGCCGAGCCAACCGGCAGCGACAACAAGGCAAGGGTGGCAACCGCAAGTTTGACGCGCATGGGGCTTACTCCAGTGTGGGGGCTATTATGGTGCGTTGGATCGTGATTTCCCCAGGCAAGTTCCCCAGGGCCTACGGTGCGGGGCCAACCTGCAGTATCGCGCCGTCCTGCGACAGCACTTGCACCGGGGTGCCCACCGGCAGGTCCGGCCCGCGGACCATCCACACCCCGTCGCCGACCTTGATCTTGCCGCGACCGCCCACGATGGCCTCCTGCACCACGAAGGTCCGGCCGATCAGTTCCTGGCCGCGCATGTTCAGCCCCGGCGCATCGCTGGGGCTGGCATTGCTGCGCTGACGGTGCCACCAGAACACTGCGGTGAATACCGACAGCAGGCCGAACAGCAGGAACTGCAAGGTCCACGGCAGCTGCGGGACGACGAAGGTGATCACGCCCACGCCCGCCGCCGCCACCCCGATCCACAGCAGGTAGCCGCCGGCGCCGAACACCTCCAGGATCAGCAGCAGCGTACCGAGCGCCAGCCAGTCCCAGAACGACAGGTGTTGCAGGTAGTCCCACATGCTCAGCCCTTCTTGCCGTCGAAGGTGGCCCGCACGATTTCGCCGATGCCGCCGACGGCGCCGATCACCTGGCTGGCCTCCAGCGGCATCAGCACCACCTTGCTGTTGTTGGCCGAGGCCAGCTTGCCCAGCGCGTCGACGTATTTCTGCGCCACGAAGTAGTTGATGGCCTGCACGTTGCCGTTGGCGATGGCCTCGGACACCACCTGGGTGGCGCGGGCTTCGGCTTCGGCCTGGCGCTCGCGGGCCTCCGATTCCAGGAAGGCCGCCTGACGCTCACCCTCGGCCTCGAGGATCTGCGCCTGTTTCTTGCCTTCGGCGGTGAGGATGGCAGCCGCCCGCAGGCCCTCGGCTTCGAGGATCTGCGCACGCTTGACCCGCTCGGCTTTCATCTGCCCGGACATGGCGGCCATCAGGTCGGCCGGCGGGCTGATGTCCTTGATCTCGATACGGGTGATCTTGATGCCCCACGGTGCGGTGGCTTCATCCACGGTGCGCAGCAGGCGCTCGTTGATGGCGTCGCGCTGGCTGAGCATGGCGTCCAGTTCCATGGAGCCGAGCACGGTACGGATGTTGGTCTGCAGCAGGTTGCGGGTGGCGTGCTCGAGGTTGTTGACCTCGTAGGCGGCCTGCGCCGTGTTGACCACCTGGAAGAAGCACACCGCATCGATCTGCACGGTGGCGTTGTCGGCGGTGATGACTTCCTGCGGCGGGATGTCCAGCACGCTTTCCATCATGTTGATCTTGCGCCCGATGCGGTCCATCACCGGCACGATGATGTTGAGGCCCGGCTTGAGGGTGGTGGTGTAGCGGCCAAAGCGTTCCACGGTCCACTGGAAACCCTGCGGCACCACCTTGAACCCCATGAACACCAGCGCCAGGGCCAGGCCCACGAATAACAGCATTACCATTCCGATTTGCATGACGTTTCCTTGGTCAGCAGGACTGAAAGTGCGCAAGCTTGGCATGTGGTCAGCTGTGCAGGCCAGCGCCGGATCATTTCATTTCATGCAGTAACGCGAATCACTTCTGTCAGTGTAGTCAGCCCTGCGGCGACTTTTTGCGCGCCGCTGGTGCGCAGGCTGCCCAGCCCCTCGGCCCGGGCCTGGCGGCGCAGGTTTGCCAGGTCGACGTCGCCCGACAGCTGCTCGCGCAGCCGTGGGCTCACAGGCAGCAGCTCGAACAGGCCGGTGCGGCCCCGGTAACCGGTGTACCGGCAATCGCGGCAGCCTTCAGCCTGGCAGGTAGCGGTGGGCAGCGGCGCCTGCGGGTCGAGTTCGCGCCAGTGCGCCATGTCGAGCGGCTGCGCCACCTTGCACGCCGGGCACAGCGTGCGCACCAGGCGCTGGGCCAGCACGCCGACCAGCGTGGCACGGATCAGGTACGGCGCGATGCCCAGTTCCAGCAGGCGCCCGACGGCGCCGCAGGCATCGTTGGTGTGCAGGGTCGAGAGCACCAGGTGGCCGGTGAGCGCGGCCTGGATCGCCACCTGCGCGGTGTCGGCATCGCGGATCTCGCCGATCATGATGATGTCCGGGTCCTGGCGCAGCAGCGCACGCACACCGTTGGCAAAGCCCAGGTCGATGCCGGGCTGCACCTGCATCTGGTTGAAGGCCGGCTCGAGCTGTTCGATCGGGTCTTCGAGGGTGCACAGGTTGACCTGTGGCGTGGCCAGTTGCTTGAGGGTGGCGTACAGGGTGCTGGTCTTGCCCGAGCCGGTCGGCCCGGTCACCAGGATGATGCCGTGGGGCTGGCGCAGCATCGCCTGCCAGTGCTGCAGCGCCTCGCCGTCCAGGCCCAGCTGGGTGAAGTCCTGGTGCAGCAGGTGCGGGTCGAAGATACGCAGTACCAGTTTCTCGCCGAACGCGGTGGGCAGGGTGGCCAGGCGCAGTTCGACCTCGGCGCCGGCGGCCGAGCGGGCCTTGATGCGGCCATCCTGCGGGCGGCGCTTTTCCGCGACGTTCATGCGCCCCAGGCTCTTGAGCCGGCTGACCACCGCCAGGGTCACTGCCGGCGGGAACTGGTAGGCCGGGTGCAGCAGGCCGTCGATGCGCAGGCGCAGGTGGCCCTGGTCGCGGCGCGGCTCGATGTGGATATCGCTGGCGCGCTGCTCGAAGGCGTACTGCAACAGCCAGTCGACGATGCCGACGATGTGCGTCTCGTTGGCATCGACGTCGCCTGCGCTGTTGCCCAGGTCGAGCAGTGCCTCGAGGCTGGCGCCGTCGGGCCCGGGCACGGCCTGCTGGCTGGCACCACTGACCGAGTGGGCCAGGCGAAACACCGCCTGGCTCAGCTCACGGATCTGCACCGGGCTGGCCAGCACCCGCTGCACCCTGCGTTGCAGCACCTGCCCAAGGTCGCGCTCCCAGCTGCGTACGTAGGGCTGGGCGCTGGCGACGGTCACCGTGTGGGCATCCACCGCGATGGCCAGAATCTGGTGACGCCGCGCGAATGCGGCCGACATCAGCCCGCCGAGGCTGGCTGCCTGCAGTGCCAGGGGGTCGATGCGCACATGGCGCTGGCCGGCCTGGCGGCCCAGCCATTCGCCCAGGGCATCGAGGTCCAGGGTATGGCCGGGGCGTTGCAGGTCGTTCAGGCCGCGTCGGGCGATGCGCTCCAGCGGATGTGTGGGTTCATTGGCGGCCTGCGGCCAGGGGCGCGCACAGGCGGGGCTGATGCGTTGCTGGGCGAGCAGTTCGGCGAGCAGGGTGTCGAGGTCGAGCCAGCGATCGGGCGGCGTGGCAGGCATGGGGCTTCCTTGCGAAGGTCGGGCGGCCAGCCAAGGCTAGCTGCCAGCGGACCACAGGGCCTGTCGCAAGGGTTGCCGGATTTTTCTGTTCAGCGTGCCTGCTGCAACGGCATGCGCGAGGCCGCCAGGGGCTCGACGCTGACCTGGGCGACACAGATCAGGTTGCGCATTTTCTGTGCAATCAGTTCGGCGCGGTGCCAGCTCAGGCCGGCTACGCCGATCTCCAGGTTCAACAGGTCGTCCTGCTGCTGCATCTGTACCTGGTGCGGGGTAAGGAACTGCAGGGCAAACAGGTTGAGCACGCGGCACAGGCTGTCCGGCTCGGCTTCCACCTGCAGGCTGTAGCGCACGCTGCTGTGCGCAGCATTGGCGGCCCAGACATCGCTGCGCAGCGGGGTGACGGGGCTGTCCAGCCGTTCGTGGGCGCTCATGGGAAATCTCCGGTTTCGATGGAGGAATTTTTACATCTTCAACCGGGTATTTTTTCTCTATGATCGAGCGATCTGCGCAATCTGCGCATTGTTCAATTCATTAATGGCGCCTTGAGGGGATAAAACATGCAAAGCCAACTGGACGCCTACGACCGACGTATCCTGGCTCTGCTGCAGGAGGATGCGTCGCTGTCCAGCGCACAGATTGCCGAACGGGTCGGCCTGTCGCAGTCGCCGTGCTGGCGGCGGATCCAGCGGCTCAAGGAGGAGGGGGTGATTCGCGGGCAGGTGACCCTGCTCGATCGCAAGAAGATCGGCCTGAACACGCAGATTTTCGCCGAGGTCAAACTCAACGCCCACGGGCGGACCAACTTCGCCGAATTCACCGAGGCGATCCGCGAGTTTCCCGAGGTGCTGGAATGCTATGTGCTGATGGGCGCAGTGGACTTCCTGCTGCGCATCGTCACCCCGGACATCGAAGCCTACGAACGGTTCTTCTTCGAAAAGCTGTCGATGGTGCCGGGGATCCAGGAGGTCAACTCGATCGTGGCCTTGTCCGAAATCAAGTCCACGACCAGCTTGCCGGTGTAGCCGTCACTTGCGCAGCAGGTGCTTCCAGCCGCGGCTCTGGAACACCGCCATGGCCTGATGCACACGGGCTTCGAGCACGTCGTCGCTGATTGGCAGGCTGGCCAGTTCGTGCAGCTTGTTCAGCTCGCCGAACAGGCGGTCCAGGTCGGGGCTTTCCAGCACCTGGCGTGCATGGTGCAGCCAGGCCAGCAGGCGCTCGATGCGCGGCAGCTGTTCGGCCAGGTCTTCAGGCTGGCGGTGGTACAGCGGCAGTTGCAGCGCGTTGGCTTCGTCCGACAGCAGCACCTTGAGCCAGTTGCCCAGTTGCGCAGCGCCCTGGCGGTCGCCACGCTTGTTGCGCTCGACGGTCCAGCCACGGGCCAGCAGCCAGCGCGAGGTGTCCAGCGAGAACTGGCCCCAGCGGGTGTCGAGCAGTTCTTCGGCAAACTGCTCGGGCGCCGCGCGGCGCACGTCTTCGTCGTCGTTGCCGGCCAGCACCAGCGGGCGCCAGTCCTCGAGCAGGGCGTCGAGGCTGGCACGCAGGGCGCTGGTGGTCGGGCGCGGCGCGGCCTGGCCCAGGCTGCCGAGCAGGGCGCGCAGTTCGGCCAGGCTCTGGACCCAGTCCTGCAGCAGGCGCCAGTGTCCGTTGAACAGGTACTGCTCGGCCAGGCGCTGGCTGCTGCCCAGCAGATGCCAGGCCAGTGCCGCGAAGGCATCGTCCAGCGGCATCTCGGCGTTCAGTTCAGCAGGCGGCAGGCTCACGGCGAAGCTCGAGGGGTCGAGCAGGCGGTAGCCGCGTTCGGCCTTGCTGATGTCGCACGGCATCAGCGGCAGGCTGGCGGCCAGCTCGGCGGCCAGTTCCAGCAGTGCGGCCGGGTCGCCTTCACGCAGTTCCAGCTCAAGCTCGCAGATGGCTTCCTTCTGCTTGCCGGCCACTACATGGCCCAGGTCCAGCGCAGCCTCGATGACCACCTTGGCCTTGCCACGGCCCCAGGCGATTTCGGCGTACTCGCGGGTGAAGTCGGTACTGAACAGCGGC
This sequence comes from Pseudomonas sp. PS01300, assembly GCF_029960155.1. Lineage (NCBI taxonomy): Bacteria > Pseudomonadati > Pseudomonadota > Gammaproteobacteria > Pseudomonadales > Pseudomonadaceae > Pseudomonas > Pseudomonas sp. PS01300. The sequence continues at coordinate 117,395 of NZ_JASCPN010000004.1, forward strand.
TTGATGGTTTTCTTGTCCAGGTCGGCCAGCTCGGCCGGCCATACCTGCTCGTCGAGCTTCTTGAGGTCGAGCTTGGCCTTGGGCAGCTGCCATTCGTGCTCGTTGCGTACCGACAGCCCGGCGGTGCTGTGGCCACGGGCCTTGAGGGTCTGGATCACCACGTCGCCGTCACGGCGCAGGCGCAGGGCCACCTTGGCCGCGGCCAGGTCGCGTTCTGGGGTATCGAAATATTGATTGAGCAGCTCGCGCTGCTGCCAGCCGGACTTGTTGCGCTTCTTCAGCAACGGGTGTTCGCGCAGGGCAGCGAGGGTCTCGCGGCTGACCCGCAGTTTGAGTTCGGTTTCTTTGTTCATTGCTGGCAGGCTCGATGACTGGGTGCGTCTTGGCCGTGCAGTGTACAGGAGTCGGCCGCTGACGGTTTATTCCAGGTGCCCGATAGCCCTATGATGGGCCTCGTACCGAGGAGAATGCGCATGCCTTTGCCGCCGCTCAAAGACCAGTTCGCCGCCCTGATCGCCACGCCGTCGGTCAGTTGCACCCAGCCGAGCCTGGACCAGTCCAACCGCGCGGTGATCGACCTGCTGGCCACCTGGCTGGGTGACCTGGGTTTTGCCTGCGAGCTGCAGGAGGTGACGCCGGGCAAGTTCAACCTGCTGGCCAGCTACGGCAGCGGCCCCGGTGGCCTGGTGCTGGCCGGGCACAGCGACACGGTGCCCTATGACCCGCAGCTGTGGCAGACCGATCCGCTCAAGCTGACCGAGGTTGACGGGCGCTGGGTGGGCCTTGGCAGTTGCGACATGAAGGGCTTCTTCGCCCTGGTGATCGAAGCGGTACGCCCGCTGCTCGAGCAGCCGTTCAGGCAGCCGTTGCTGATCCTGGCCACCTGCGACGAGGAAAGTTCGATGTCCGGCGCCCGCGCCCTGGCCGATGCCGCCCGCCCGCTGGGCCGTGCAGCGGTGATCGGCGAGCCGACCGGGCTGCGCCCGATCCGCCTGCACAAGGGGGTGATGATGGAGCGCATCGATATCCTCGGGCGCAGCGGTCATTCGTCCGACCCGAGCCTGGGCCACAGCGCCTCGGAGGCGATGCATGCGGTGATGGGCGAGCTGATGGGCCTGCGCCGGCAATGGCAGCAGCAGTACAGCAACGCCCAGTTCAGCGTGCCGCAGCCGACCATGAACTTCGGCTGCATCCACGGTGGCGACAACCCCAACCGTATCTGCGGGCAGTGCGCCCTGGAATTCGACCTGCGCCCACTGCCGGGGATGGACCCCGAAGTGCTGCGTGCGGCGATCCGCAGCAAGCTGGCGCCGCTGGCCGAACAGCACCAGGTGAAGATCGACTACGCGCCGCTGTTTCCCGAGGTGCCGCCGTTCGAGCAGGCCGCCGACGCCGAACTGGTGCGCGTGGCCGAGCGTCTTACCGGGCATACGGCCGAGGCGGTGGCCTTTGGTACCGAGGCGCCTTATCTTCAACGTCTGGGCTGCGAAACCCTGGTGCTGGGCCCCGGCGACATCAGCTGTGCCCACCAGCCGGGCGAGTACCTCGAAATGTCACGCCTGGAGCCTACCGTGCGTCTATTGCGTGAGTTGATCGGGCATTATTGCCTCAACCCGGTAATTGCCCGCTGATTTCAACCGTTTTTACCCAAGGAGAATGCGCGTGACGCCAGACCTGTTGCGACGATAACCCTTCGAGCGCTGTGTGCTTTTCCGTTCTTGTCCTTTTTTCCACAGGTTTCTACAGGCTCTGGTTATGCCCGAATACGTCAATTGGCTGCGTCATGCTTCGCCTTACATCAATGCCCACCGCGACTGCACCTTCGTGGTCATGCTGCCCGGTGACGGGGTCGAGCACCCCAACTTCGGCAATATCGTCCACGACCTGGTGCTGCTGCACAGCCTGGGCGTGCGCCTGGTGCTGGTGCACGGTTCGCGCCCGCAGATCGAAAGCCGCCTGGCCGCCCGCGGCCTGAGCGCGCACTACCATCACGGCCTGCGCATCACCGATGCGGCCACCCTGGAATGCGTGATCGACGCGGTCGGCCACCTGCGCATCGCCATCGAGGCGCGCCTGTCGATGGACATGGCCGCGTCGCCGATGCAGGGTTCGCGCCTGCGCGTGGCCGCCGGCAACCTGGTCACGGCGCGCCCCATCGGCGTGCTCGAAGGCGTCGATTATCACCACACCGGCGAGGTGCGCCGGGTCGATCGCAAGGGCATCAATCGCCTGCTCGACGAGCGCTCCATCGTGCTGCTGTCGCCGCTGGGCTATTCGCCCACCGGCGAGATCTTCAACCTGGCCTGCGAAGACGTCGCCACCCGTGCGGCCATCGAGCTGGGGGCCGACAAGCTGCTGCTGTTCGGCGCCGAGCGCGGGCTGATGGATGAGAGCGGCAGGCTGGTGCGTGAGCTGCGCCCGCAGCAGGTGCCGGCGCATCTGCAGCGCCTGGGCTCGGACTATCAGGGCGAGCTGCTGGACGCGGCCGCCGAAGCCTGCCGTGGCGGTGTGGCGCGCAGCCACATCGTCAGCTATGCCGAGGACGGTGCGCTGCTCACCGAGCTGTTCACCCGCGACGGTGGCGGCACGCTGGTGGCTCAGGAACAGTTCGAGAAGGTGCGCGAGGCGGCCATCGAGGATGTCGGCGGCCTGCTGGACCTGATCAGCCCGCTGGAAGAGCAGGGCATCCTGGTGCGGCGTTCGCGCGAGGTGCTGGAGCGCGAGATCGAGCAGTTCAGTGTGGTGGAGCGCGAGGGGATGATCATTGCCTGCGCGGCGCTGTACCCGATCGCCGATTCGGAGGCGGGCGAGTTGGCGTGCCTGGCGGTGAACCCGGAATACCGGCATGGCGGGCGTGGCGACGAGTTGCTGGAGCGCATCGAGACGCGGGCGCGGGAGATGGGCTTGAAGACCTTGTTCGTGCTGACGACGCGCACGGCGCACTGGTTCCGCGAACGCGGCTTCGTGCCCAGCGAGGTGGAGCGGCTGCCTGCGGCGCGGGCTTCGCTGTACAACTACCAGCGCAATTCGAAGATCTTCGAGAAGGCGCTTTAAGGGCTTCGCCGGCGAGGCCGGCTCCTACACGGTCACATCGACCCTGTAGGAGCCGGCCTTGCCGGCGAATGGACCTTACACGGTGTGCAGGTACCAGTTGTACTCAAGGTCGGAGATGGAGTGTTCGAACTCCTCCAGCTCGCTTTCCTTGCAGGCCACGAAGATATCGATGTACTTCGGATCGATGTACTTGGCCATGATCTCGCTGTCGTCCAGCTCGCGCAGTGCATCACGCAGGTTGTTCGGCAGGCTCTGCTCGTTCTGCTCGTAGGAGTTGCCCACCATCGCCGGGCCCGGTTCGACCTTGTTGGTCAGACCGTGGTGCACGCCCGCCAGTACGGCTGCCATCAGCAGGTACGGGTTGGCGTCGGCACCGGCCACACGGTGCTCCAGGCGCACGGCGTCCGGCGTGCCGGTCGGTACGCGCAAGGCCACGGTACGGTTGTCCAGGCCCCAGGTCGGGGAGTTGGGCACGTAGAACTGGGCACCAAAACGGCGGTACGAGTTGACGTTCGGGCACAGGAACGCCATCGACGCCGGCAGGGTCTCGAGCACACCGCCGATCGCGTGACGCAATGCGGCGTTCTGCTCGGGATCCTCGCTGGTAAAGATGTTCTTGCCATCCTTGTCCAGCACCGAGATATGCACGTGCAGACCATTGCCCGCCTGGCCAGGGTACGGCTTGGCCATGAAGGTGGTGTCCATCTCATGGTCGTAGGCGATGTTCTTGATCAGACGCTTGAGCAGTACCGCGTAGTCGCAGGCCTTGATCGGGTCGGCCACGTGGTGCAGGTTCACTTCGAACTGCGCCGGGGCACTTTCCTTGACGATGGCATCAGCCGGGATGCCTTGTTCCTTGGCACCTTCCAGAATGTCCTGCAGGCAGTCGACGTACTCGTCGAGGTCGTCGATCAGGTACACCTGGGTGGAGATCGGACGCTTGCCCGAGATCGGCGAGCGCGGCGGCTGCGGACGGCCGTTCACGTTCTCCTGGTCGATCAGGTAGAACTCCAGCTCGAACGCGGCGCAGATGGTCAGGCCCAGGTCGTCGAACTTGCTCACCACCTGGCGCAGCACTTCACGCGGGTCGGCGAAGAACGGCTCGCCCTCGAGTTCGTGCATGGTCATCAGCAGCTGCGCGGTAGGGCGCTTCTGCCAGGGCTCGTTGGAGAGGGTGCCGGGGATGGGATAGCAGATACGGTCGGCATCGCCGATGTCCAGGCCCAGGCCGGTGCTTTCGACGGTGGAACCGTTGATGTCCAGGGCGAAGAGGGAGGCCGGCAGGTTGATGCCTTTCTCGTAAACCTTGTGCAGGCTCGTGCGTTCGATGCGCTTTCCACGCACCACACCATTCATATCTGCAATCAGAAGGTCAACGTAGAGAACCTCAGGATGTTCCTTAAGGAACGCGTTCGCTTCGTTAAGCTGAACGGCACGCGGGGGTACCGACATGATGCAACACCTTTGTTGTTAAAAATATCAATCAATGGGGGCTTGCAGGTTCAGTCAACGCGAAAGCCCTGCTGAAGTCAAGCCAGCCCCATCATGCCCTAAAACGGCGCTGAAGCGGCATTTTTGCTGCAAATGAGGGCGTCGACAAGGCCTGCTTTGGTAGCGAGACAGCGACTTTGAGCGGGCCGTATTCTATTTTTTACAGGGGTGTTGTGTAAAAAAATGAACAAGGCTAAGCTCGGTTGCAACCCATAACAGCAATAATACCGGGGGTTACATGTCTCGCCAGCCGACAATCGGCGTCACCGGCCGCACCGCGCGGATCGGTCTGCACGCCCGCCGCACCCACGGCAGATACCGCGTGGCCGTGCGCCGCCACCTGGCCGCAATAATTGACGGCCTGGGCTGCATGCCCGGTATCGCACCCTCTTCTGTAATCGACTGCCACCACTATAGCCGGCCAGGCGGCCCAGCGGGTATTGCCCTGCGCGTTCGCCCCGTGGCAGGTGCTTTGCTTTAGCGTCGTGCGGCATCCAGAATGAGCAGGACGGCCCAGCCTGGGCGTCCTGACGTCAGTCCAGACATTTACCTCCTGAGGTATTTATGAGTAACAACCTCGACCAGCTCACCGATTGGTTGAAAGAGCACAAGATCACCGAAGTCGAGTGTCTGATCAGCGACCTCACCGGTATCACGCGCGGCAAGATCTCCCCCACCAACAAGTTCATTGCCGAAAAGGGCATGCGTCTGCCCGAAAGTGTGCTGTTGCAGACGGTGACCGGCGACTACGTCGACGATGACATCTATTACGAGCTGCTCGATCCGGCCGACATCGACATGATCTGCCGCCCCGACGAGAACGCGGTATTCCTGGTGCCATGGGCCATCGAGCCCACCGCGCAGGTGATCCACGACACCTACGACAAGCAGGGCAACCCGGTCGAGCTGTCGCCGCGCAACGTGCTCAAGAAGGTCTTGAAGCTCTACGCCGACAAAGGCTGGCAGCCGATCGTGGCGCCGGAGATGGAGTTCTACCTGACCAAGCGCTGCGAGGACCCGGACTTCCCGCTGCAGCCGCCCATCGGTCGCTCCGGTCGCCCCGAAACCGGTCGCCAGTCGTTCTCCATCGAGGCCGCCAACGAATTCGACCCGCTGTTCGAGGACGTCTACGACTGGTGCGAACTGCAGCACCTGGACCTGGACACGCTGATCCACGAGGACGGCACCGCGCAGATGGAAATCAACTTCCGTCACGGCAACGCGCTGTCGCTGGCCGACCAGATCCTGGTGTTCAAGCGCACCATGCGCGAGGCCGCGCTCAAGCACAACGTCGCCGCCACCTTCATGGCCAAGCCCATGACCGGCGAGCCGGGCAGTGCGATGCACCTGCACCAGAGCATCATCGACGTGAACACCGGCAAGAACATCTTCTCCAACGAAGACGGCAGCATGAGCCAGCTGTTCCTGCACCACGTCGGTGGCCTGCAGAAGTTCATCCCGTCGGTGCTGCCGCTGTTTGCCCCCAACGTCAACTCGTTCCGCCGCTTCCTGCCCGACACCTCGGCGCCGGTGAACGTGGAGTGGGGCGAGGAGAACCGCACCGTGGGCCTGCGCGTGCCGGATGCCGGCCCGCAGAACCGGCGTGTGGAAAACCGCCTGCCCGGCGCCGACGCCAACCCTTACCTGGCGATTGCCGCCAGCCTGTTGTGCGGCTACATCGGCATGGTCGAAGGCATCAACCCCAGCGCGCCGGTCAAGGGTCGCGGTTACGAGCGGCGCAACCTGCGCCTGCCGCTGACCATCGAGGACGCCCTTGAACGCATGGAGAACTGCAGCGCGCTGGAGCCGTACCTGGGCAAGAAATTCATCGCAGGCTACGTCGCCACCAAACGCGCCGAGCATGAAAATTTCAAACGCGTGATCAGCTCCTGGGAACGCGAGTTCCTGCTGTTCGCGGTCTGATAAACCCCGGGGCCGCAGGAGCGCGGCCGTCAGTCATCGGAGAAGCACATGAGCGTCAAGAACCCGCAAACCCGCGAGTGGCAAGACCTGAGTCGTGATCATCACCTGGCGCCGTTCAGCGACTACAAGCAGCTGAAGGAAAAAGGCCCGCGGATCATCACCAAGGCCAAGGGCGTGCACCTGTGGGACAGCGAGGGCAACAAGATCCTCGACGGCATGGCCGGGCTGTGGTGCGTGGCCGTCGGCTACGGCCGTGAAGAACTGGCCGAGGCGGCAGCCAGCCAGATGCGCGAGCTGCCGTACTACAACCTGTTCTTCCAGACCGCCCACCCGCCGGCGCTGGAGCTGGCCCGGGCGATCACCGAGGTGGCCCCTGCGGGCATGAGCCATGTGTTCTTCACCGGCTCCGGCTCCGAAGGCAACGACACCAACCTGCGCATGGTCCGCCATTACTGGGCGCTCAAGGGCAAGCCGCAGAAGCAGGTGATCATCGGTCGGGTCAACGGCTATCACGGCTCCACCGTGGCCGGCGCTGCCCTGGGCGGCATGAGCGGCATGCACGAGCAGGGCGGTACGCTGCCGGGCATCGTGCATATTGCGCAGCCGTACTGGTTCGGCGAAGGCGGCGACATGACCCCGGACGCGTTCGGCGTATGGGCCGCCGAGCAACTGGAGAAGAAGATCCTCGAGGTCGGCGAAGACAACGTCGCCGCCTTTATCGCCGAGCCGATCCAAGGTGCTGGCGGGGTGATCATCCCACCAGAAACCTACTGGCCGAAGATCAAGGAAATCCTCGCCAAGTACGAAATCCTGTTCATTGCCGATGAGGTGATCTGCGGTTTCGGTCGTACCGGCCAGTGGTTCGGTACCGACTACTACGGCCTCAAGCCCGACCTGATGACCATCGCCAAGGGCCTGACTTCGGGCTACATCCCCATGGGCGGCGTGATCGTGCGGGACGAAGTGGCGGCCGTGCTCAGTGAAGGCGGCGACTTCAACCACGGCTTCACCTACAGCGGCCACCCGGTGGCAGCAGCAGTGGCCCTGGAAAACCTGCGGATCCTGCGCGACGAGAAAATCATCGAGCGCGTTCAGGCAGAAACGGCACCGTATTTGCAGAAACGTCTGCGTGAGCTGAACGATCATCCGCTGGTGGGCGAGGTCCGTGGCCTGGGCATGCTCGGCGCGATCGAACTGGTCAAGGACAAGACGACCCGCACCCGTTACGAGGGCAAGGGCGTAGGCATGATCTGCCGCCAGTTCTGCTTCGACAACGGGCTGATCATGCGCGCCGTGGGCGACACCATGATCATCGCGCCGCCGCTGGTCATCACCTGCGAGGAGATCGACGAGCTGGTGGAAAAGGCACGCAAATGCCTGGACCTGACGCTCGAAGCGTTGAAGTGAGCAGGTGCTAGGCTCAGCCTTGGGTTGAATGGCGATCTGCGGCGCACTCTGGTTGAAACCGCGCCGTGGATCTTGCCAGACTAGCGACTGTTTCAGTCGCCCAGCGCTTGCGCCGAACGAGTCGGTCGCTGAACAGATGGTTTCTATAAAAAATTCTGGAGCATTACGCATGAAGAAAATGGGCAAGACGCTGTTGGCCGCTACCCTCGCGGGGTTGATGGCCGGTGCTGTTCAGGCGGACGACAAGGTGCTGCACGTCTACAACTGGTCCGACTACATTGCGCCGGACACCATCGCCAAGTTCGAGAAGCAGTCGGGCATCAAGGTGGTCTACGACGTGTTCGACAGCAACGAAACCCTGGAAGCCAAGCTGCTGGCCGGCAAGTCGGGCTACGACGTGGTGGTACCGTCCAACAACTTCCTGGCCAAGCAGATCAAGGCCGGTGTGTACCAGGAGCTGGACAAGTCCAAGCTGCCGAACTGGAAGAACCTCGACGAAGACCTGCTCAAGGCCGTGGGCGATGCCAGTGACCAGGGCAACAAGCATGCCTTCCCGTACATGTGGGGCAGCATCGGCATCGGCTACAACCCCGAGAAGGTCAAGGCCGCGCTGGGCGTCGACAAGATCGACTCGTGGGACGTGGTGTTCAAGCCGGAAAACATCGCCAAGCTCAAGAGCTGCGGCGTGAGTTTCCTCGACGCACCGACCGAAATGATCCCGGCGGCCCTGCATTACCTGGGCAAGCCGACCAACAGCAAGGACAAGGCAGACCTGAAGGCCGCCGAAGACCTGTTCCTGAGCATTCGCCCATCGGTGGCGTACTTCCATTCCTCCAAGTACATCTCGGACCTGGCCAACGGCAACATCTGCGTGGCCGTGGGTTACTCGGGTGACCTGGAGCAGTCCAAGGCCCGTGCCCACGAAGCGGGCGACAAGGTCAAGCTGGCCTACAGCATTCCGAAAGAAGGCGCCGGCACCTTCTATGACATGGTCGCGATTCCCAAGGACGCCACCAATGTCGAAGCAGCCTACAAGTTCATGGACTTCCTGATGCAGCCGGAAGTCATGGCCGAGATCACCAACGCCGTGCGCTTCCCGAACGGCAACAAGGCAGCCACCGCTCTGGTGGACAAGGACATCTCCGGCGACCCGAGCATCTACCCGTCGGATGAAGTGAAGAAGCACCTGTACGCGATCAGCGACCTGGATGCAGGCACCCTGCGCCTGATCACCCGCAGCTGGACCAAGATCAAATCGGGCAAATAAATCCGGTTTTTCCCGTCAGGCACTGAAAAACAGTGCCTGAACGGGGCTCGAGGGCAAATTCTTTTTGCTCGATGGGTGTATCGAAGGTAAGTTGCGCGCCGGTTTGCCGGTACCGCAGGCGTATTTGCCAAACGACTCGGGCACTTTTGTAGAGGACCTCCCACTTGTCTACTTCACATTTTCGCAAGGCCGTCCTGGCCACAGCGAGCCTGACGCTGGCGATCAGTGTCCAGGCGGCGCCCACGGTGCATATCTACAACTGGTCGGACTACATCGGCCAGACCACCCTTGCGGACTTCGAAAAGGAGACCGGCATCAAGCCGGTGCAGGACGTCTTCGATTCCAACGAAACCCTGGAAGGCAAGCTGCTGGCCGGTCGCACCGGCTATGACGTGGTGGTGCCGTCCAACCATTTCCTCGGCAAGCAGATCAAGGCGGGCGCGTTCCAGAAGCTCGACAAGACGCTGCTGCCCAACTATTCCAATCTCGACCCGGCCCTGATGAAGCGCCTGGAGAAGAACGACCCGGGCAACCAGTACGCGGTCCCCTACCTGTGGGGCACCAATGGCATCGGCTACAACGTCGAGAAGGTCAAGGCCGCGCTGGGCACCGACACCATCGATTCATGGGCCGTGCTGTTCGAGCCGGAAAACATCAAGAAACTCTCCAAGTGCGGCGTGGCGTTCCTCGACTCGGCCGACGAGATGCTGCCGGCGGTGCTCAACTACATGGGCCGCGACCCCAACAGCACCAACCCCAAGGACTACGCCGACGCCGAGAAGAAGCTGCTGGCCATACGTCCCTACGTGACCTACTTCCACTCGTCCAAGTACATCTCGGACCTGGCCAACGGCGACATCTGCGTGGCCGCCGGCTTCTCCGGCGACGTGTTCCAGGCCAAGTCCCGCGCCGAAGAGGCGGGCAAGGGCGTGGAAATCGCCTACGCGATCCCCAAGGAAGGCGGCAACCTCTGGTTCGACATGCTGGCGATTCCCAAGGACGCCAAGAACGTCAAAGAGGCCCACGCCTTCATCAACTATCTGCTCAAGCCTGAGGTCATCGCCCAGGTCAGCGATTACGTCGGTTACGCCAACCCGAACCCCAAGGCTGGCGAACTCATGGACCAGAGCGTGCGAACCGACGCAGCGGTTTACCCACCGCAAGAGGTGCTGGACAAGCTGTACGTCAACTCAGAGTTACCCCCCAAAGTGCAACGTTTGATGACCCGAAGCTGGACCAAGATCAAGTCGGGCAAGTAACTATCCAGGGCCCGTCACGGCAGGGGCGGGCACCAAAATCTTGTTGGGAGTTTCACACATGGCAGTTGCCTCCGGTGCCTATAAGAAAGCCCTAGAAGGCGATCAGCAACCTAAACAGGTGCTGGTCAAGATCGACCGGGTTACAAAGAAGTTCGACGAAACCGTAGCGGTGGACGATGTGTCCCTGGAGATCAAGAAGGGCGAGATCTTCGCGCTGCTCGGTGGCTCCGGCTCGGGCAAGTCCACCTTGCTGCGCATGCTGGCAGGGTTCGAGCGCCCGACCGAAGGGCGGATCTTCCTCGATGGCGTGGACATCACCGATATGCCGCCCTACGAGCGGCCGATCAACATGATGTTCCAGTCCTACGCGCTGTTCCCGCACATGAGCGTGGCCGACAACATCGCCTTCGGCCTCAAGCAGGACCGCATGAGCAAGGACGAGATCGAGGCGCGGGTGGCCGAGATGCTCAAGCTGGTGCACATGACCCAGTACGCCAAGCGCAAGCCGCACCAGCTCTCCGGTGGCCAGCGTCAGCGTGTGGCCCTGGCCCGTTCGCTGGCCAAGCGGCCCAAGCTGCTGCTGCTCGACGAGCCGATGGGCGCGCTGGACAAGAAACTGCGTTCGCAGATGCAGCTGGAACTGGTGGAGATCATCGAGCGCGTGGGCGTGACCTGCGTGATGGTGACCCACGACCAGGAAGAGGCCATGACCATGGCCCAGCGCATCGCGATCATGCACCTGGGCTGGATTGCCCAGATCGGCAGCCCCATCGATATCTACGAAACCCCCACCAGCCGCCTGGTGTGCGAGTTCATCGGCAACGTCAACCTGTTCGAAGGCGAAGTGGTCGAGGACGCCGAGGGCCACGCGCTGATCGCCAGCCCCGAGCTCGAGCGCAAGATCTACGTGGGCCACGGTGTGACCACCTCGGTCGAAGACAAGCGCATCACCTATGCGCTGCGTCCGGAAAAACTGCTGGTGACCACCGAGCAGCCGAGCTTCGAGTTCAACTGGTCCCACGGCAAGGTGCATGACATCGCCTACCTGGGTGGCCATTCGGTGTTCTACGTGGAGCTGCCAGGCGGCAAGATCGTGCAGTCGTTCGTCGCCAACGCCGAGCGCCAGGGCACCCGGCCGACCTGGGATGACCAGGTCTACGTGTGGTGGGAAGACGACAGCGGCGTGGTCCTGCGGTCATGACAGCGCGCAAGCTCAAGCGAGCGTTTCAGCGATTGATACCCGAAGGGCGTCACCTGGTGATCGGGGTGCCGTTCCTGTGGCTGTTCCTGTTCTTCATGCTGCCGTTCTTCATCGTGCTGAAGATCAGCTTTGCCGAAGCCGACGTGGCGATCCCGCCGTACACCGAGATCTTCACCTACCTCGAAGACAAGGTGCAGCTGGTACTCAACCTGGCCAACTATGGCCTGTTGACCGAGGACGAGCTGTACATCGCGGCCTACCTGGGCTCGTTGAAGATGGCCCTGATCAGCACGATCCTGTGCCTGGCGATCGGCTACCCGATGGCCTACGCCATCGCCAACGCGCGCAAGGAAATGCAGACCGTGTTGCTGCTGCTGATCATGATGCCGACCTGGACGGCGATCCTGATCCGCGTGTATGCGTGGATGGGCATCCTCAGCAACAACGGGCTGCTCAATGCCTTCCTGATGTGGCTGGGGCTGATCGATCAGCCGCTGCAGATCCTCAACACCAACCTGGCGGTGTATATCGGCGTGGTCTATTCGTACCTGCCGTTCATGATCCTGCCGCTCTACGCCAACCTGGTCAAACACGACCAGAGCCTGCTGGAAGCGGCGTCCGACCTGGGTTCGAGCACCTTCAACAGCTTCTGGAAAATCACCGTGCCGCTGTCCAAGAACGGCATCGTGGCCGGCTGCATGCTGGTGTTCATCCCGGTGGTGGGCGAGTTCGTGATCCCCGAGCTGCTGGGCGGCCCGGAAACCCTGATGATCGGCAAGGTGCTGTGGCAGGAATTCTTCAACAACCGTGACTGGCCGGTGGCTTCCGCCCTGGCGGTGGTGATGCTGGCAATCCTGATCGTGCCCATCCTGCTGTTCAACCGCAGCCAGGCCAAAGAGATGGAGGGCAGGGCATGAAGCGTTTCAGTTTCTCCAAACTGATGTTGGTGGTAGGCCTGCTGTTCATCTACCTGCCCATGCTGATCCTGGTGATCTACTCGTTCAACGCCTCCAAGCTGGTGACGGTGTGGGGGGGCTGGTCGGTGAAGTGGTACGTGGGCCTGCTCGACAACACCCAGCTGATGGGCTCGGTGATGCGCTCGCTGGAGATCGCCTGCTACACCGCGGTGGCCGCGGTGGCGCTGGGTACCCTGGCGGCGTTCGTACTGACCCGCGTGACCCGCTTCAAGGGGCGCACGCTGTTCGGTGGCCTGGTCACCGCACCGCTGGTAATGCCTGAGGTGATCACCGGTCTGTCGCTGTTGCTGCTGTTCGTGGCCATGGCGCAGATGATCGGCTGGCCGCAGGAGCGCGGCATCGTCACCATCTGGATCGCTCACACCACGTTCTGCGCCGCCTATGTGGCGGTGGTGGTGTCGGCCCGCCTGCGCGAGCTGGACCTGTCCATCGAAGAGGCGGCCATGGACCTGGGCGCGCGGCCGTGGAAGGTGTTCTTCCTGATCACCATCCCGATGATCGCGCCGTCGCTGGCGGCGGGCGGCATGATGTCGTTCGCACTGTCGCTGGACGACCTGGTGCTGGCCAGCTTCGTGTCCGGGCCGGGTTCGACCACCTTGCCGATGGAAGTGTTCTCGGCGGTGCGCCTGGGCGTGAAGCCGGAGATCAACGCGGTGGCCAGCCTGATCCTGCTCAGCGTGTCGCTGGTGACCTTCATGGTCTGGTACTTCAGCCGCCGTGCCGAAGAGCGTCGCAAGCGCGCGATCCAGCAAGCCATCGAAGAAAGCGCCGCGGATTCGTGGAAGCAGCCGGACGTGCGCCGCGCCACTGCGGCGCAGGTCTCGGCCTGATCTGAAAAAGCCATCGCGGGTCACGCCCGCCCCCACAGGTTTTGCGAACACCGCAGACCCCTGTGGGAGCGGGCGTGACCTGCGATGGGCTGCACAGCAGCCCTAGGGCACCAGCCGCAACGTCCCCTCGGTCTCCCCCGCCAACCCCATCAGCGCCCGCTGATACCTGCCGTCGATATAGTCCTGCGCCTGATCGGCATAGTGCCTGTCGAACACCACGCCGCTCTGCCCGAGCGGGTTGATGCTCAGCGCCGCCCCCGCATCGGCGAAATCGATCACGCGCCGCGTCGATGGCCCGTAGGTCACCGGCCACGGTGCCGGGCCGATTCTGGATGACAGGTTGTTCGGTACCTCATGCGCGCCCGGCGCCGCGAATGGCCCCATGTTGAACAGCAGGTTCAGCGGCTTCTGCGCACCCAGCGGGTGCCCGTGGGTCAACGTGTGCGCCTTGCCCCACTGCCAGTTCGCCGGGTCCTTGCCCAGGGTGGTGCGCAGGTGCGCCAGGGTGTTGTCCCAGGCCAGCTTGACCACCGTTTCGCGGTCACTGTGCGCGTTGCTGCCCTTGCGCGCCCACCACTGCGAATCCACGTCCGCGGCCAGGCGCGGCAGCAAGGTATCCACCATGCGCGTCGACAGCAGCGTCTCGAACCATTCGTCACCGAGCTCGTCATGAGTGGCGGCGCGGGCGAATTCGTACAGCAGCTGGTTGAACAGCGTGGCGCTGGTCGATTCCACCGGGTAGTCGCCGCGCCACGCGGCCAGTTGCTCGACCAGCTCGCGCTCGTGTACGTCGGTGACCACCTGGCGCAGCACCGACAGCAGCGGTGTGAGCAGGTGCGGGCCATAGGCGGTGGCCGTGTCCAGCTGCAACGCCTGGCTGTTGTGCAGGTCCCACTTCACGCCGGGCGAGGCCAGGTTGTTGTTGAGCTGGCGGCCGCGGTCCGGCGGGTTGTAGTAGCCGGGGATGACCATGCCGGTGGGCGACACCGGCTGGAAGTTGGCCGAGACGATGTAGCCCGCGGCGGGGTTCTCCTGCTGCGGGTTGGCGCTGAACGGGTAGAAGCCGAGCTTGTCGGCCTGGGCCGTGCTGCCGTCGAGAATGAACGCCGGGTTTACCCCGTCCGGGCGGATCGGCAACTGCGCTGCCGCCCACCAGCCGATGTCGCCCTGTGCGTTGGCCCATACCAGGTTGAGGCCGGGGGCGTGGATCTTGGCGGCGGCCGCACGCATCCTGTCCAGGGTGTTGGCGCGGTTGATGTCGTAGAAGGCTTCCAGGATCGGGTTCTCGGTTTCCAGGAATGCCCACCACATCGCGATCGGCGTGCCGTTTTCATGCCCACTGACGGCGGGGTTGATGATCGGCCCGTGCGGCGAGCGGCGCAGGGTGAGGGTGAGCGGGTCTTCCCCCTTGATCCGGACCTGCTGCTGGGTGGAGGTGAGGTCGTGCCACTGGCCGTGGATCTTCACCTGTTCGGGATTGTCCGGGTTGACCTGCTCGGCGATCAGGTCGAGGTCGTCGTTCTGGAACATGGTCAGGCTCCAGCCGAACTCGCGGTTGTGTCCCAGCGAGGCGAACGGGTTCAGCGCCTGGTGGTAGCCGTACAGGTGAAAGCCCGGCGCCGACAGTTCGGCCTCGTACCACACCGACGGCACCGAGAAGCGAATATGCGGGTCGCCCGCCAGCAGCGGCTTGCCACTGGCGGTGAGCCTGCCGCTGACGGCCCAGGCGTTGCTGCCCTCGAATTGCGGCAGGCCCGCATCGCCCAGCGCCTGGTGGCTGACCTGGGCGATGCGGCCCAGGCTGCGCCAGTCGGCAGCGGCCAGGTGTGGCGGGGTCTGCACCGCGCCTTCGGGGTCCCAACCCAGGTCGAAGTCGCTGAGGTAGTACTTGCCCAGGTGATCGCGCACGTAGGTCAGCAGCGGCTCGGTACGAAACGCGGCGGCGAAGCTGTAGGCCATGAACCCTGCGATGCTCAGGGTGTCCTCGGCGGTGAACGGGCGCGGTGTGATGCCCAGCACATCGAACTCCACGGGCCTGGGGTGCGAGTCCTGCCAGGCGTTCACGCCCTCCAGGTAGGCTTGCAGGGCCAGCCAGGCCGGGGATTGCCTGTCTTGGCGGGCGACCATGCTGCGCGCCTGCTCGGCAATGCGCAGGCTGCGGAACAGGGTGTCGGTCTCCACCAGCCTGGGGCCCAGTACCTCGGCCAGTTCGCCATTGGCCAGGCGCCGGGTGATTTCCATCTGGAACAGGCGGTCCTGGGCGTGCACGTAGCCCAGTGCGCGGTACAGGTCGGTTTCGTTCTGCGCCTGGATGTGCGGTACGCCGCGCTGGTCGTAGCGCACGCTCACCGGCGCCTGCAGGCCGGCCACGGTGACTTCGCCGGTGCGTTGCGGCAGCTTGCTGTGGGCATACCAGTAGCCGCCGCCGGCGACGGCGGCGATGAGCACCGCAAGAAGGGTAAGGCTGCGTTTCATCGGGGCTCCTTGTGCGAGGATCGTTCCTTGCCCTGGCCGGTCAGATGTTCGGCACAGGATAGACCCTGCAACTTAACCCATCCCAGGAAGCCACGGTCCGATGAACCTCAGTGAAAAGCAGAAAATGCTCGCCGGCCAGCTCTATCATGCCGGCTGTCCCGAGCTGCAGGCCGAGCAGATTGCCAACAAGCACTGGATGTACCGCTACAACCATTCCCCCGAACTGCTCAACGAGCAGCGTCATGCCCTGCTGGTCGAGCACTTCGCCAAGGTGGGGGCAGGCGCGGTGATCCGGCCGCCGTTTCATTGCGACTACGGCTACAACATCACGCTGGGCGCCAACGTGTTCGTCAACTTCAACTGCGTGATCCTCGACGTGGTGCAGGTGCACATCGGCGACGACTGCCAGATCGGCCCCGGTGTGCAGATCCTCACCGCCGACCATCCGCGCGATCCGGCCATCCGCCGTTCGGGGCTGGAGAGCGGGCGCCCGGTGAACATCGGCAGCAACGTGTGGATCGGTGCCGGTGCGCTGATTCTGCCAGGGGTGAGCATTGGTGATGATGCGATCGTCGGCGCGGGCGCAGTGGTGACCCGCGATGTGCCGGCGGGGGCGACAGCGATGGGCAATCCGGCACGGGTACGCTAGCCGGCCCAGGGGCAATAGCAGCCCACCGCCAGGGTGTGGGTGGCGTTCACGCTGCGGCCCTGGGTGAGGGCCAGCAGAATGGGCTCGATGAAGCTGTTGCTCGAATTGCACGTGGCACCCTCGCTGTAGGGGCCGAAGTAGGCGAGCTGGCCGTTGCGGTCCCAGATCGCTACCGCAGGGCTTGCCGGCAGGTGCTCGGCGCCGGGCAGATCGGCCAGTGGCTTGAGCGCGCCGAGGGTGGCGGGCAGTTGGCCGTGGGTACCGGGCTTTTGCACCACGTAGAACTCCACACCCTGGGCGGCGAAGTGCTCGGTCAGCTCGGCCAGGTGCTGCTGGTTGCCGACGTTGCAGGGGCAGGCCGGGTCCCAGAAGTGCACCAGGCGGACGGGGCCGGGGCCGGCGATGTCTTCTGGCAGGCGCAGAGTGTCGCCGGCGAACAGTGCGGTGTGGTTGTCGAAGGGGCGCAGGTAGCGGCCCTGGAAGCTGTCGTAGGCCCACCACAGGCCGGCGGCGCAGAGGAGCAGGGTGAGTCCGGTGAGCAGGTGGCGGGGCATCGGGGGTACCAATTCTGGAAAGGGGTGTATCTTTTCGCCGGCAAGGCCGGCGCCTACGGGCGAGGGGGCGGCACAGGCAACAAAAAAGTCCCCCAGCTTGCCACGCCGTTCGCAACAGATGAATATCACAGGTCAATCCTTTGCCCCGTTGTTGGTAACTTCCATGCCCGCGTCATTCCAGCCCGACTCCCTGCGTGCCAGCCTGCAACCGCTGGCCGCGCGTCAGCCGTTGTCGACCCAGGCGCAGGCGTACCGGCATTTCTACAGCCTGGACATTCCCGGCGTCGACAGCTGGCTGGGGCGTTTCGACACCGCAGGCTTCGAGCTGGTCGCCCAGGTCTGGCTGCCCGCCGCGCCTGTGGCGACGCTGGTATTGCTGCACGGTTTCTACGACCACATGGGCCTCTACCGCCACGCCATCGAATGGGCTCTGGCCCGGCAGTTCGCGGTCATCGCCTGCGACCTGCCGGGTCATGGGCTGTCCAGTGGCGAGCGCGCCAGCATCGATGACTTTGCGGTGTATCAGGACGTGCTGCAGGCGCTGTTCGAGCAGGGCCAGGCGCTGAACCTGCCGCAACCCTGGCACCTGTGTGGGCAGAGCACCGGCGGCGCCATCCTGGTCGACCACCTGCTGCATCACGGCGCGCACAGCCCGGCCCAGGGCCAGGTGATCCTGCTGGCGCCGCTGGTACGCCCGCGTGCGTGGCGCTGGTCGAAATTCAGCTATCAGGTGCTGCGCCACTTCGTCACCGGCATCGAGCGGCGCTTCAGCGACAACAGCAACGACCCTACCTTTTTGCCGTTCCTGCAGGCCGACCCGCTGCAGCCGCGGCGCCTGCCCACTGCCTGGGTCGGGGCGCTGATGGCGTGGGTCAAGCGTATCGAGGTGGCGCCATGCAGCCCGCGCCAGCCGCTGATCGTGCAGGGGCAGGCCGACATGACTGTGGACTGGCCGTACAACCTTGAGGTGCTCAAGGCCAAGTTCGCCGAACCGCAGATTCTGCTGATGCCCGAAGCCCGCCACCACCTGGTCAACGAGCTGCCGGCAATACGCCGAGACTACTTTGCCTTCATCGGCCAGCGCCTGGGCTGATCACTGCAGGTCGGAGGTGCTCTGACCGACCGCCAGGCCAGCCCGGATTGCGGCCAGGGCGGCGGCATAGTACGCCTTGCCTTCGGGCGATTCGGCAAAGCTTGCAAAGGCGTCGAGTTCGGCATCCGACAGCCCGCGATACACATACAGCAGGGTGTTGTTCAGGTCGGCCTCGATCTGCTGCATCAGGCGCTGGCGCTGCCCGTCGAGCAGGCCCTGGGCCTGGCTGCCACCGAGCAGGCCGGGGATCATCTGGCTCAGGCTGTCGGCCGCCACCCCGGCAATCGCCAGGCTGACCTCGGCACCGGCCTCGCGGGCCGGCAGGGCCTGGGCCAGGTGGCCGATGATCAGCAGGCGGCTGTCGCTGGCCTCGATCTTGGGCAGGCCCTTGGCATTCTTGGCCAACTGGTCACGGCGGGTGGCCAGCAGCTCGGCCGCCACGATCTTGCGCCCCAGGGGGGATTGAAAAAACGCCAGCGCAGGCTTGGGGTCGCTGAGGTTGGCGCGCAACTGGGCTTCGGCGCGGCGGTCGACGGCGGTGGGTTCGAAACGCTGGTTGCTGTTGTTCACCAGGGCCTGGAAGACTGCAGGCGGCAGGCTGCTGCGATAGCGCTGCTGGGCGGCATCGAGGGCATCGGTGAAGTGGGCGCGCTGCTCCGGCCACCCGGCAACCTTGTACAGTTGGTCGTGGGTATCTGCCAGGACAGGCGTGGTGCAGATCATCAACAGCAGAAAAAACAAACGGCGCATTCAGGACTCCTGTCGGCAGGCCGCTATTGTCCGTGGCCCGGCGGGGCTTTGTCGAGACGCCAATGCACACTCTCGGCCAAGTGGCGCTGTCGGTTTTGCTGGCGGCTCGATACTATGCGCGGCATGCAGATATCCCTTGATCACCCCTTGCTGTCGCGCATCGTCGACGACCTGGCCACCCGTGGCTGGTCGCAGCACGACCTGTTCCTGCCGGCCCCGCTGACGCGGGCACTGGCGGCCGAGGGCCGCCGCCGCGCCGCCGAGGGCGAACTGGCCCCTGCGGGGGTCGGGCGAGGGCCCGCGCAGGAAGTGCGCGAAGGTATTCGCAACGACCATATCCAGTGGCTCGAACCCGGTGACTCGGACGCCTGCGACCAGTACCTGGGGTTGATGGACGGCCTGCGCGAAGCGATGAACCGCGGCCTGTTCCTGGGCCTGGAAGACTTCGAGTGCCACTTCGCCCTGTACCCGCCCGGCGGCTTCTACCGCAAGCACCTGGACCGCTTTCGCGACGACGACCGGCGCATGGTCTCGGCGGTGATCTACCTCAACGAAGACTGGCTGCCCGAACATGGCGGGCAGTTGCGCATGACCCTCAAGGACAATGTGGAACACGATGTGCAGCCGACCGGCGGTTGCCTGGTGGTGTTCCTCTCCGGCGAGATCCCCCACGAAGTGCTGCCGGCCAACCGCGAGCGGTTGTCGCTCACCGGCTGGTTCCGTCGGCGCGGCAACGAGCCCTTCTAGCATGCACAAGGTTCTGGTCAGCGCCTGCCTGCTGGGGCAGCCGGTGCGCTATGACGGTCGCGCCAGCGGGCATCCGGATGTGCTCCAGGGCTGGCAGCGGGAGGGTCGCGTGGTGCCGTTGTGCCCCGAGGTCGCCGGCGGCCTGCCGACCCCGCGGCCACCTGCGGAAATTCCCGGTGGGCAGGGCAGTGCGGTGCTGGAGGGCCAGGCCCGGGTGGTGACGGTAGCCGGCGAGGACGTGACCGCGCCGTTCGTGCAGGGCGCACACCTGGCGCTGGCACTGGTGCAGCGCCACGCCATAAGGGTGGCCGTGCTCAAGTCGGGCAGCCCGTCCTGTGGCAACCGGCTGACCTATGACGGTACGTTCAGCGGCACCAGGGTGGAAGGTGAGGGCGTGACCACGGCGCTGTTGCGCCGGGCCGGGGTGCAGGTGTTCAGCGAACTGGAGCTGGACGCGGCCGTGCAGGCCCTGGATGCCCTCGACGCCTAAGGTGCGTCGGTGTCCACGGCAGCATCCGCCGCCTCGGTGTGGGTCTGGGCCTGGGGCTCGACAGCGGGCCGCGCCGCCTGCTGCGCCAGCTCGGTCATGCGCCCGTTGTCCTTGATGCGCTGCAGGGCGGCGTTCAAGGCTTTCTCGAAGGCCGGGTTGTCCTTCTGGAAGGGCATCACATAGCGTTTGTCGTCGTCGCCGTCGGTATAGGGTTCGCTGACACCCAGGCGCTGCTTGAGCTCGGGGCTGGCGGTGATCTGGTCCAGGGCGATGTCGTAACGGCCGCTTTCCACACCGTCCAGCAACTCGTCATGGTCGACGGGCACGAACTCCACCCCTACATCCAGCTCCTTGGCCAGCGCCTGGCCCAGCCCGATCTCGAAGCCGGTCCACTGGCCTTGCTTGCGGATATTGGTCGAGGAATCGGCGCTGATCGCGATACGCAGTTCATTTCGATCGTTGACCTCGTCGATCAGCTCGGCATGGGCCAACGGGGTCAGCAGGGCCGTGAGCAGTACCCCAATAGTCAAACGCATCTAAGCCCCTTTCCTGGTCTTTGGCAGTGAGTCCGGTCGCCGCGACTTTTTGTGTGTGTCGCGGTCGAACAGTGTCTAGGACCGCACTTGGCCGAGGATGTTAGATGCCAGGGAAGATTTTTCCGTGGCGTTTTTTAAAGCTTGCCTTGGCGCAATTGATCTATCGTAATGAACCGTTGCCCTGGTATTCAGGGGTAAGGGTTACCGAAGTAAATCACAGGAGAAGTGAATGAAGAGCCTATTTTCGCGTGCTGCCGTCGCTGGTTTGTTGATGGGCGTGTCCGCGCTGGCCGCCGCCGAAGGCCTGGTGAGCCAGGCACCACCCAAGGATGCCAAGGTATTCATCGTTTCCCCGGCCGATGGCGCCACCGTCGACAAGACCTTCACCGTCAAGTTTGGCATCGAAGGCATGGAACTCAAGCCGGCCGGCGACGCCACCCCGCATAGCGGCCATCATCACCTGCTGGTGGACGTCGACAAGGCGCCGGCTGCCGACCAGGTGCTGCCCACCAGCCTGATGCCGGAAAACGGCCAGCCGCTGCCCGCCGGCCCGCAGGTACTGCACTTTGGCAAGGCGCAGACCGAAACCCAGCTGACCCTGGCCCCTGGCAAGCACACCCTGCAACTGGTGCTGGGCGACAAGTTCCACGTGCCGTTCAAGCCAAGCGTGGAATCGAAGAAGATCACCGTGACCGTGAAGTAAATCGCGGGCATGAAAAAAGGCGACCCGAGGGTCGCCTTTTTCATTTGTATCGGTGTTGCCGGCGAAGCGTTTAGAACAGCACGCGCGAACGGATGGTGCCGTTGATGTGCTGCAGCTTCTCTTGCGCCAGGTCCGAGTACTCGGCATCGACGTCGATCACCACGTAGCCGACCTTCTCGTTGGTCTGCAGGAACTGACCGGAGATGTTGATCGAGTTTTCCGCGAACACCTTGTTGATCTCGCTGAGCACGCCCGGAATGTTCTGGTGGATGTGCAGCAGGCGGTGCTTGCCCGGGTGCGCCGGCAGGGCCACTTCAGGGAAGTTGACCGACGACACGGAGGTACCGTTGTCGCTGTACTTGACCAGCTTCTCGGCCACTTCCAGGCCGATGTTGGCCTGGGCCTCGGCGGTGGAACCACCGATGTGCGGGGTCAGGATCACGTTGTCCAGGCCACGCAGCGGGCTTTCGAACTGCTCGTCGTTGGAGCGCGGCTCTACCGGGAACACGTCGATGGCGGCGCCGATCAGGTGCTTGTCCTTGATCGCGGCGGCCAGGTGGTCCAGCTCGACCACGGTGCCACGGGCGGCGTTGATCAGGATCGCGCCCTTTTTCATCGCGCGGATTTCCTTCTCGCCGATCATCCACTGGGTGGATGGCAGCTCAGGAACGTGCAGCGAGACGATGTCGGCCAGGCCCAGCAGCTCGTGCAGGCTGGCGACCTGGGTCGCGTTGCCCAGCGGCAGCTTGGTCAGCGGGTCGAAGAAGAACACCTGCATGCCCAGGCTTTCGGCCAGTACCGACAGCTGGGTGCCGATCGAGCCGTAGCCGACGATGCCCAGCTTCTTGCCACGGATCTCGAAGGAGTTGGCCGCGCTCTTGATCCAGCCGCCACGGTGGCAGGAAGCGTTCTTCTCGGGGATGCCGCGCAGCAGCAGGATCGCTTCGGCCAGTACCAGCTCGGCAACCGAACGGGTGTTGGAGTAAGGCGCGTTGAACACGGCGATGCCGCGCTCGCGAGCGGCGTCCAGGTCGACCTGGTTGGTGCCGATGCAGAAACAGCCGACAGCGACCAGTTTCTTGGCGCAGTCGAAGACCTCTTCGGTCAGCTGGGTGCGAGAGCGAATGCCGATGAAGTGGGCATCGGCGATCTTTTCCTTCAGTTGCGCGTCCGGCAGGGAGCCGGTGAGGTATTCGATGTTGCTGTACCCGGCGGCCTTGAGGACGTCCACGGCGGATTGGTGGACGCCTTCGAGGAGAAGGAACTTGATCTTGCTCTTATCGAGAGAAGTCTTGCTCATCTGCGTAAACCTGTGTCCCGGAGAAAAATGGCAGGGAAAGAAGCGCTCGCAGCATCGGCTTTCGGCACGATCTGCGGGGGTGCGTATGCTAGCATAGGCACCCCTGTTTACGCCCATCCCTGGCACGTGAAACGTGCTCAGGGTGACCATGAATTGTTCGAGAGTTCTGTAGATGACCGATCGTGCGCTGTTGGATGAGCTGATGACCCTGGTTGAGCCTGGAAAGGTCCTGACCGACGCTGCTTCACTTGATGCGTACGGCAAGGACTGGACCAAGCATTTTGCTCCAGCCCCTCTGGCCATCGTGTTCCCCAAGAGCACCGAACAGGTTCAGGCCATCGTGCGCTGGGCCAACCAGCGCCAGGTCGCCCTGGTGCCGTCGGGCGGGCGCACCGGCCTGTCGGCTGCCGCAGTAGCCGCCAATGGCGAAGTGGTGGTGGCGTTCGACTACATGAACCAGATTCTCGACTTCAACGAATTCGACCGCAGCGTGGTATGCCAGCCTGGCGTGATCACCGAGCAGCTGCAGAATTTTGCCGAGGACAAGGGCCTGTACTACCCGGTCGACTTCGCGTCGGCAGGTTCCAGCCAGATTGGCGGCAATATCGGCACCAATGCCGGCGGTATCAAGGTGATTCGCTACGGCATGACCCGCAACTGGGTAGCTGGCCTCAAGGTCGTGACCGGCAAGGGCGACCTGCTCGAGCTGAACAAGGACCTGATCAAGAACGCCACCGGCTACGACCTGCGCCAGCTGTTCATCGGCGCCGAAGGTACCCTGGGCTTCGTGGTCGAGGCCACCATGCGCCTGGACCGGGCACCCAACAACCTCACCGCGATGGTGCTGGGCACGCCTGATTTCGACTCCATCATGCCGGTGCTGCACGCCTTCCGTGGCAAGCTCGACCTGACCGCCTTCGAATTTCTTTCCGACAAGGCCCTGGCCAAGGTGCTGGGCCGCGGCGACGTGCCTGCGCCGTTCGAGACCGATTGCCCGTTCTACGCGCTGCTGGAATTCGAAGCCAGCACCGAGGAAGTGGCCAACGAAGCCCTGGCCACCTTCGAGCACTGCGTCGAGCAGGGCTGGGTACTGGACGGCGTGATGAGCCAGAGCCAGCAGCAACTGCAGAACCTGTGGAAGCTGCGCGAGTACATCTCCGAGACCATCTCGCACTGGACCCCGTACAAGAACGACATTTCGGTAACCGTGTCGAAGGTGCCGGCGTTCCTCAAGGATATCGACGCGATCGTCGCCGAACGCTACCCCGACTTCGAGGTGGTGTGGTACGGCCACATCGGCGACGGCAACCTGCACCTGAACATCCTCAAGCCCGACGACATGAGCAAGGACGAGTTCTTCTCCCGTTGCGCGGTGGTCAACAAGCAGGTGTTCGAGACGGTAGAGAAGTACAACGGCTCGATTTCGGCCGAACACGGCGTGGGCATGACCAAGCGTGACTACCTGACCTACAGCCGTTCGCCGGTCGAGATCGAGTACATGAAGGCAGTGAAGGCGGTGTTCGACCCCAACGGGATCATGAACCCGGGCAAGATCTTCGCCGTCGAGTGAACCCCGCAGCGCCAATAACATCGTTCCAGGAGTCGGCAATGAACTATCAGCACCAGTATGTAGACGGCACGCGTACTCATCTGCCGGTGGGCAAGGTGGTGTGCATCGGTCGCAACTACGCCGAGCACGCCAAAGAGCTGGACAACCCGATTCCGACCGAGCCGCTGCTGTTCATCAAGCCGGGCAGTTGCGTGGTATCGCTGGAAGGCGGGTTCAAGATCCCGGCCGAGCGTGGCTCGGTGCACTACGAGGCGGAAATCGCGGTGCTGCTGGGCAAGTCGCTGTCGCCGGCGCCTACCGAAGAAGAAGTGCTCGACGCCATCTCCGGCTTCGCCCCGGCACTGGACCTGACCCTGCGTGACCTGCAGGCGCAGCTCAAGGAAAAGGGCCTGCCCTGGGAGCGCGCCAAGTGCTTCGACGGCGCCTGCGTGCTGACGCCCTTCGTGGTTGGCAGCACATTCGAGGACCTGGCCGATATCGGCATTCGCCTGAGCATCAACGGCGAGGTGCGCCAGGACGGCAACAGCGCGCTGATGCTCAACCCGATCGTGCCGATGATCCAGCACATGGCCTCGCAGTTCGCGCTGCAGGCGGGTGACGTGATCCTCACCGGTACGCCGGCCGGCGTCGGGCCGCTGAGCGCTGGCGATGAGCTGGTGCTGGAACTGCCCGGTGTGAGCCGTTTCGAGGGCAGCGTTCGCTGACCTGCCCCGGGTGGCAGTCGATAGCCGACTGCCACCTTTTCCCCGGCCTTTGATCGGGCGTTGCCGTTTTTTTCACAAATGATCCGGATAATCCCCGCGAATCAACCTTGTGAACGTGCCTGCGTGTTGCGTGCCAGGCTAAAAAAACAACGGGAATACCTGATGGCCACACCTTATCCTTCCAGCGGTTCGCTCCCTCCTGTGCGCAAGCGTCGTCTCCTGTTGCGCTGGTCTACCTGGCTGGTGACGGCTGCGGTGATCGGCTATGGCGTGGCCATCGCCATGCACTGGGACGACCGTGGCCTGCTGTGGCTGCAGGAGCGTTTCGAGTCGGTGAGCGAACAGCAGGCCAGTATCTGGCTGCCGGGCTATACGGTCGATATCGACGCCAAGGTGCTGCCGGGCATGGAGGACGACGAGGCCTCCGACGTGGCCTACGACCCCCAGCGCAAGACCCTGTTCGCCGTCATGGGCAAGAACCCGTTCCTGGTCGAGCTGACCCTGGGCGGCGATGTGCTGCGCAAGCTGCCACTTCACGGCTGGAGCAACCCCGAGGGGGTTGCGGTGCTGGCGGACGGGCGGTTGGCCATTGTCGACGAGCGTGATCACACCATGACCATCGTCAGCCTGGACGACAGCACCCAGGCACTGAACATCAAGGATTTCACGCAATACGACCTGGGCCCTTCGGCCAATCAGAACAAGGCCTTCGAGGCGATTGCCTGGGACCCGCGCAACCAGCGCCTCGTGCTGGGCGAGGAGCGTCCGCCGCGGCTGTTCACCTGGCGCACCGATGGCCGTTCGCCGCTGACCGGCGACAAGCAGCCGCTGCCCAGTGACGAGCTGGACCTGCGCAACCTCTCGGCGCTGGGGGTCGACCCGCGTACCGGGCACATGCTGGTGCTGTCGGCCGACTCGAACATGCTGCTGGAGCTGGACGAGCGGGGCGAGCAGGTCAGCTTCATGACCCTGCTCGGCGGTTTCAACGGCCTGAAAAAGCGCATCCCTCGCGCCGAGGGCGTGGCCATGGACGACCAGGGCACCCTGTACATCGTCAGTGAGCCGAACCTGTTCTACCGCTTTCGCAAGCAGTGACTCCCGCATAGTGGCATTAAGCTTCGATTCAGTTGGCTATGGTTAGATGACGCCCGAACCCTGCCGAGTCTTCCCGAATGCGTCGTTACCTGCCCCTGGTCTTTCTTGTTTTCAGTCTGCTGGCCCTTGCCGCCCTGGGCGTGGCGGGGCAGCAGCACCGCGTGTTCGAGCGTGCCTGGTTCGACCTCAAGGCCTGGTGGCAGCCGGCCGAGCAGGGCATGGGGCTGAGCCGCTACCAGGTGGTGGTCGAGGCACGTCCGGTCGAGGGGCTGCAGGCGGATATTTCGGCGCTGACCTTCGACCCGGACCGCAACAGCCTGTACACGGTCACCAACAAGAACCCCGAGCTGATCGAGCTGTCGCTGGAGGGGCGCATCGTGCGGCGCATCCCCCTGACCGGTTTCGGCGACCCCGAGGCGGTGGAGTATGTGGGGCCGGGCAGTTTCGTGATCACCGACGAGCGCGAGCAGCGCCTGATCCGGGTGCATGTGGCGCCCGATACCGCGTTCCTGGATGCCAAGGATGCCGAGCAGCTTACCCTGGGCATCGGCCTGAACGGCAACAAGGGTTTCGAAGGGCTGGCCTACGACTCGGGCGGCAAGCGCCTGTTCGTGGCCAAGGAGCGCGACCCGATGCTGATCTACGAGGTGCACGGGTTTCCCCATGACAATCCGGAGCAGCCCTATGCGGTGCACGTGGTGCAGGACCGCAAGCGTGATTCGCGGTTGTTCGTGAGAGACCTGTCGAGCTTGCAGTTCGACGAGCGCAGCGGGCATCTGCTGGCCCTGTCGGACGAATCGCAACTGGTGCTGGAGCTGGACGTGAAGGGCAAGCCGATCAGCAGCCTGTCGCTGCGCAAGGGGTCTGCCGGGTTGAAGGCGAGCGTGCCGCAGGCCGAGGGGATTGCGCTGGACGATGCCGGGACGCTGTATGTGGTGAGCGAGCCGAACCTGTTCTACGTATTCAGGAAGACCGAGTAGGCTGTATTGCGGGTCAAGCCCGCTCCCACAAGATCACACCGAACCTGTGGGAGCGGGCTTGGCCCGCGATGAGGCCGCCCCGCAAGCTTACTTGGTCAGGGTCTTCACGCCGTCCGCGGTCCCCAGCAGCAGCAGGTCCGCCGGGCGCGCCGCGAACAGGCCGTTGGTCACCACGCCCACGATCGCGTTGATCTGGGTTTCCAGCTCCACCGGGTTGGTGATCTGCAGGTTGAACACGTCCAGGATGATGTTGCCGTTGTCGGTCACCACGCCTTCGCGGTACACCGGGTCGCCGCCCAGTTTCACCAGCTGACGTGCCACATGGCTGCGCGCCATCGGGATCACCTCGACCGGCAGCGGGAAGGCGCCCAGTACCGGCACCAGCTTGCTCGCGTCGGCAATGCAGATGAAGGTCTTGGCCACGGCCGCGACGATCTTCTCGCGGGTCAGGGCTGCGCCACCGCCCTTGATCAGGTTCAGGCGCTCGTCGCTCTCGTCGGCACCGTCCACATAGAACTCCAGGTCGCTGACCGTGTTCAGCTCGTACACCGGAATGCCGTGGCCCTTCAGGCGTGCAGCCGTGGCCTCGGAGCTGGCGACCGCACCATCGAACGCACCCTTGTGCAGCGCCAGGGCGTCGATGAAGCAGTTGGCGGTCGAACCGGTGCCGACGCCAACGATGCTCTTGTCATCGAGCTTGGGCAGAATGAAATCGACAGCGGCCTGGGCGACAGCCTGTTTGAGTTGGTCCTGGGTCATGCGGGCTCCGGAGCGGGCAGGGGTATCGTGAGGGCGCGTAGTATAGCGGCTAAAACCACAGACTGGCTGTGGTCGCCCGACCAGGCGCTGCGGTAGACTCCGAGGCCCC
Source organism: Pseudomonas sp. PS01300 (assembly GCF_029960155.1). Lineage (NCBI taxonomy): Bacteria > Pseudomonadati > Pseudomonadota > Gammaproteobacteria > Pseudomonadales > Pseudomonadaceae > Pseudomonas > Pseudomonas sp. PS01300. Next base: position 145,318 of record NZ_JASCPN010000004.1, read on the forward strand.
GCCCAGCTGCCCAGTGATGCGTTCCCGATGCTCGAACAGTACGTCAAGAAGATCCTCACCTCGCGCGTCTATGACGTCGCCGTCGAAACCCCGCTGCAACCGGCCGGCCAGCTCAGCAAGCGCCTGGGCAACCACGTGCTGCTCAAGCGCGAAGACCTGCAGCCGGTGTTCTCGTTCAAGATCCGCGGCGCCTACAACAAGCTGGCGCAGTTGAGCGCCGAGGAACTGGCGCGGGGCGTGGTCACCGCCTCGGCCGGCAACCATGCCCAGGGCCTGGCGCTGGCCGCCCGTGAACTGGGGATCAAGGCCACCATCGTGATGCCCAAGACCACCCCCGAGATCAAGGTCGAAGGCGTGCGCTCGCGGGGCGCCAAGGTGGTGCTGCATGGCGATTCGTTCCCCGAGGCGCTGGCCTACTCGCTCAAGCTGGTGGACGAAAAGGGCTTCGTCTATATCCACCCCTATGACGACCCGCACACCATCGCCGGGCAGGGCACCGTGGCCATGGAGATCCTGCGCCAGCACCCCGGGCCGCTGGACGCGATCTTCGTGCCGGTGGGCGGCGGCGGCCTGATCGCCGGCATTGCCGCCTACGTCAAATACCTGCGCCCCGAGATCAAGGTGATCGGTGTCGAGCCGGACGACTCCAACTGCCTGCAGGCCGCCATGGCCGCCGGCGAGCGCGTGGTGCTGCCGCAGGTGGGCCTGTTCGCCGATGGCGTGGCGGTGGCGCAGATCGGCCAGCACACCTTCGACATCTGCAAGGATCATGTGGACGAGGTGATCACCGTCAGCACCGACGAGATCTGCGCGGCCATCAAGGACATCTACGACGATACCCGCTCGATCACCGAACCTGCCGGCGCGCTGGGCGTTGCCGGCATCAAGAAATACGTTGAGCTGCGAGGTGTGACCGGGCAGACCCTGGTGGCCATCGACTCCGGTGCCAACGTGAACTTCGATCGCCTGCGCCATGTGGCCGAGCGCGCCGAACTGGGCGAGGGCCGCGAGGCGATCATCGCAGTGACCATCCCCGAACAGCCGGGCAGCTTCAAGGCGTTCTGCGAGGCCATCGGCAAGCGCCAGATCACCGAATTCAACTACCGCTACCACGCCGACGGCGAGGCGCACATCTTTGTCGGGGTGCAGACCCACCCCGACACCGACCCGCGCAGTGCCCTGCTGCACAGCCTGACCGCGCAGGGTTTCCCGGTACTGGACCTGACCGACAACGAGCTGGCCAAGCTGCACATCCGCCACATGGTGGGCGGGCACGCTGCGCGGGTCAGCGACGAGCTGGTGCTGCGCTTCGAGTTCCCGGAGCGGCCGGGGGCGCTGTTCAACTTCCTCAACAAGCTGGGTGGGCGCTGGAACATCTCGATGTTCCACTACCGCAACCATGGCGCGGCCGATGGTCGCGTGGTGGCCGGGCTGCAGGTGCCGGATGATGAGCGCCACCTGGTGCCGGCGGCACTGGCCAAGATCGGCTACCCGTACTGGGATGAAACCGACAACCCGGCGTACCGGCTGTTTCTGGGCTGAACGGCTACGCTGTTGGGCAACGCCTGAGGAATAAGAAGACATGGAATTGCTGACAAGCCTGAAAATCGCCCACGTACTGGCCACGGTCGTGCTGCTGGGCAGTGCCCTGGGCCTGGCGCTGTGGGTCTGGCTGGCACGACGCAAGGGTGACGTGACTGCGCACACGCGCCTGTTGCAGCGGCCTTTGCTGTTCGTATGGTTGCTGATGGGCGTATGCCTGGTGAGCATGCCGTTCAGTGGCTGGTGGCTGGTGCACCTGATCGGCTGGCCATTGGGGCAGACCTGGGTGCTGGGCTCCAGCCTGATCTATACGGTGGGGGCGTTCTGCTGGTTCTGGCTGAGTGTGCGCCTTAACCGGCTGCGCACGGCGCCGGGCGCAGGCAACCCGAAGGTGACGCTGGGCCTGGCGGTGTTCTGCGCCGTGTGCTTCATCGCGATTGCCGGGCTGATGGGTGCAAAACCCGTCTGATGCCTTCGCCGGCAAGGCCGGCTCCTACACCCGTTGCGCTGTAGGAGCCGGCCTTGCCGGCGAATGGTCACACCTCAATCGCGCAGGCTGATCACCGGCCAGCCGCGTTTCTCGGCTTCGGCACGCAGGGTCGGGTCCGGGTTCACCGCCACCGGGTTGGCCACCTGCTCCAGCAGCGGCAGGTCGTTGATCGAGTCGCTATAGAAGTAGCTGTCGTCCAGGTTCAAGCCATTCTCTTCGAGCCAGCGGTTCAGGCGCGTCACCTTGCCTTCACGGAAGCACGGCACGTCGATGCTGCGCCCGCTGTAGCGACCGTCGACCATCTCGCACTCGGTGGCCAGCAGGGTCTCCACGCCCAGGCGCTGGGCAATCGGGCCGGTGATGAAGCGGTTGGTGGCGGTGATGATCACCAGCTTGTCGCCTGCGTCACGGTGCTTTTGCAGCAGCGCCAGGGCCTGGGGCAGGATGATCGGCTCGACGCAGTCGCGCATGAAGTCGCGGTGCCATTCGTCGAGTTGCGCCATTTCGGTCCTGGCCAGGATCTCCAGGGTGAATTCAAGGTACGCGCCCTGGTCCAGCTTGCCGGCCAGGTAGTCCTGGTAGAACGCATCGTTGCGGTTCTTGTAGGCGATGGGGTCGAGAATCCCGCGTTCGCACAGGTAATCGCCCCAGGCGTGGTCGCTGTCGCCACCCAGAAGCGTGTTGTCCAGATCGAATAAAGCCAGGCGCATCGAAGTCACTCGCATAACATCTGAAAAGGCCCACAGAATACGGACTTTTATCTGCTATGCACATAAGGTGGAGCGGCGCGTTGCTGGCGTTGCAAGCTTTGTGGAACAATGCGGCGACATGCGTTTGCGAGGTTGCTGCCGTGATCGACCCCGATGGTTTTCGCCCCAATGTCGGGATCATTCTGACCAATGATCTCGGGCAGGTGCTATGGGCTCGACGGATCAACCAGGATGCCTGGCAGTTTCCACAAGGCGGGATCAACCCCGAGGAAACGCCGGAAGACGCCCTGTACCGCGAGCTGAATGAAGAAGTGGGCCTGGAGCGGCAGGATGTTGAAATTCTTGCCTGCACCCGTGGCTGGTTGCGTTATCGTTTACCCCAACGTCTGGTGCGTACCCACAGCCAACCGCTGTGCATCGGCCAGAAACAGAAATGGTTCCTTCTGCGCCTGGTGTCCAACGAGCAGCGGGTGCGGATGGATTTGACCGGTAAACCGGAATTCGATGGGTGGCGCTGGGTCAGCTATTGGTATCCGTTGGGCCAGGTGGTGACATTCAAGCGCGAGGTTTACCGCCGCGCTCTCAAAGAGCTTGCCCCGCGCCTGCTGGCGCGCGACTGACGACGGAGTTCGACCCCGAGCCATGCTCAATACGCTGCGCAAGATCGTCCAGGAAGTTAACTCCGCCAAGGATCTCAAGACGGCGTTGGGGATCATTGTGTTACGCGTCAAAGAAGCCATGGGCAGCCAGGTGTGTTCCGTCTACCTGCTCGACCCGGAGAGCAACCGCTTCGTGCTGATGGCCACCGAGGGCCTGAACAAGCGCTCCATCGGCAAGGTCAGCATGGCCCCCAACGAAGGCCTGGTGGGCCTGGTGGGTACCCGCGAAGAACCGCTGAACCTGGAAAACGCCGCCGATCACCCGCGTTATCGCTACTTTGCCGAAACCGGCGAAGAGCGTTTTGCCTCCTTCCTCGGTGCACCCATCATCCACCACCGCCGCGTGGTGGGCGTGCTGGTCATCCAGCAGAAGGAACGTCGCCAGTTCGACGAGGGCGAAGAAGCCTTCCTGGTCACCATGAGTGCGCAGCTGGCCGGGGTTATCGCCCATGCCGAGGCCACCGGCTCGATTCGCGGCCTGGGGCGCCAGGGCAAGGGTATCCAGGAAGCCAAGTTCGTCGGTGTGCCGGGCTCGCCGGGGGCGGCGGTGGGCACGGCGGTGGTGATGCTGCCGCCGGCCGACCTGGACGTGGTGCCGGACAAGACCGTCACCGACATCGACGCCGAACTCAAACTGTTCAACAACGCCCTCGAAGGCGTGCGCAGCGACATGCGCAACCTCTCGGCCAAGCTCGCCACCCAGCTGCGCCCCGAAGAGCGTGCGCTGTTCGACGTGTACCTGATGATGCTCGAAGACGTCGCCCTGGGCGGCGAGGTGGTGGAGGTCATCAAGACCGGCCAGTGGGCCCAGGGCGCCTTGCGCCAGGTGGTGGGCGAGCACGTCAACCGCTTCGAGCTGATGGACGACGCCTACCTGCGCGAGCGCGCCTCCGATGTCAAAGACCTGGGCCGGCGCCTGTTGGCCTACCTGCAGGAAGCCCGCCAGCTGACCCTGGTGTACCCCGACAACACCATCCTGATCAGCGAAGAGCTGACCCCGGCCATGCTCGGCGAAGTACCCGAAGGCAAGCTGGTGGGGCTGGTGTCGGTTCTCGGCTCGGGCAACTCCCACGTCGCGATCCTGGCGCGTGCCATGGGCATCCCCACGGTGATGGGCCTGGTCGATCTGCCGTATTCGAAGGTCGACGGCATCCAGATGATCGTCGACGGCTACAAGGGCGACGTCTACACCAACCCCAGCGAAGTGCTGCGCAAGCACTACACCGAAGTGGTCGAGGAGGAGCGCCAGCTGGCCCAGGGCCTGGACGCCCTGCGCGAACTGCCGTGCGAGACGCTCGATGGCTACCGCATGCCGCTGTGGGTCAACACCGGGCTGCTGGCCGACGTGGCGCGGGCGCAGCAGCGCGGCGCCGAAGGGGTGGGGCTGTACCGTACCGAAGTGCCGTTCATGATCAACCAGCGCTTCCCCAGCGAAAAGGAGCAGCTGGCGATCTATCGCGAGCAACTGGCGGCCTTCCACCCGTTGCCGGTGACCATGCGCAGCCTGGACATCGGGGGTGACAAGGCGCTGTCGTACTTCCCGATCAAGGAGGACAACCCGTTCCTGGGTTGGCGCGGTATCCGCGTGACGCTGGACCACCCGGAGATCTTCCTGGTGCAGACCCGCGCCATGCTCAAGGCCAGCGAAGGCCTGAACAACCTGCGCATCCTGCTGCCGATGATCTCCGGGATACACGAACTGGAAGAGGCATTGCACCTGATCCACCGCGCCTGGGGCGAGGTGCGCGACGAAGGCACCGACGTGCCGATGCCGCCTGTGGGGGTCATGATCGAGATTCCGGCGGCGGTCTACCAGACCCGCGAGCTGGCGCGCATGGTCGACTTCCTGTCGGTGGGGTCCAACGACCTGACCCAGTACCTGCTGGCGGTCGACCGCAACAACCCGCGGGTGGCCGACCTCTATGACTACCTGCACCCTGCGGTGCTGCAGGCCTTGCAGCACGTGGTGACCGCGGCGCATGCCGAGGGCAAGCCGGTGAGCATCTGTGGCGAGATGGCTGGCGACCCGGCAGCGGCGGTGCTGCTGATGGCCATGGGCTTCGACAGCCTGTCGATGAACGCCACCAACCTGCCGAAAGTGAAATGGATGCTGCGTCAGATCAGCATGAGCAAATCCAGGGAATTGCTGGAGCAGGCGATGGGTATCGATAACCCGCAGGTTATCCACAGCTCGCTGCAACTGGCGCTGAAGAACCTGGGGCTGTCGCGGATGATCAATCCTGGGGCTTCCAAGACCCTGTGAAGCCGGGACCGCTTCGCGGCCCTTCGCCGGCAAGGCCGGCTCCTACAGGAGGTCGATGTAGGAGCCGGCCTTGCCGGCGAAAGCGTCAAACCTGCAGGGTGACCTCTCCCAGCTGCCCTCCAAACGGCCCAAAGCTGCGCTCCACCATCAACCTGCTGCCATCCGCCTCGACAATCAACACCGTACTCGCCCGCGTCCCGTAGTTCTGGCTGGCAATGAACACGCTCGACAGCAACCGCTCGGTCGCCAGCCCCACACCGGTCTGCGGCAGCTCGGCCTCTTCGGCCTGCTGCTCATCCCCCAGCAACGCCAGCAGCCGCTGTGGTCGCGGGTCCTGCAGCTGGTCTTCGAGCGCAGCCCGCATCTTCAGCAGTTTCGGCCACGGCGTATCCAGCCCGGCATTCGACAAGCCGTACACCCCCTCGCCCAGCAGCACCGGCGCCGCCTCCTGCGCATTCAGGTACCCCAGCTGCCCGGCGTCCCCTACCAGCAGGTTGAATCCCGAATACTGGCTGCTGCGGCTGGCCACATGGTCCAGGTAAGCCTCCACCCCCAGCTCGCCGCGCAGAAACCCCGCCACCAGCTCGCCGCGCGAGCGCGCACCCTGCGCCTGCTGCGGGTCCCGAATATTGGTCAGCGCCGCAAAGCGCCCGCCCGGTCCGACCCCCAGCCAGCTGCCGCCAGCCTCCAGGTCACGTCCGGCATACACCCCCGGCGCATCCTCCCACGCCCCCAGCGCCTGGCTGGGGCGGGCATAGAACTCGTCACGGTTGGCCGCGACGATCAGCGGCCGGGCATGCCCCGGGCGCCATGCAAAAGCAATCAGACACATAGGTTCGCTCCCAGTGTTTTCAGCCACTCTACCCACACTGGCGTTCGCTATCCATCGACTAAACGTGTCTTCACTAGAGCCACAGGCCCACCTTCCGTTACCATGCCGAACTGATTTTGGGGGTCGACAATGGAATTTGTGATCTATCTGGTGCTGGGCGCCTGTGCAGGTGTACTGGCCGGGCTGTTCGGCGTGGGCGGCGGCATCATCATCGTGCCGGTGCTGGTACTGAGCTTCACCCTGCAGGGCTTCGACGCCTCGGTGCTGACCCACCTGGCAGTCGGCACGTCGCTGGCGACCATTGTCTTCACCTCGGTCAACGCCATCCTCGAGCACCACCGCCGCGGCGCGGTGCAGTGGCCGATCTTCGTGTGGATGACCGTGGGCATCCTGCTCGGCGCCGGGGTCGGGGCCAAGACCGCCTCGCTGATCCAGGGCCCGCACCTGCAGAAGATCATCGGCGTGTTCGCCCTGGTGGTGGCCGTGCAGATGGCCCTGGACCTCAAGCCCAAGGCCAGCCGCGGCGTACCCGGCAAGCTTGGCCTGACCGCCGCCGGCGGCGTGGTGGGCTGGGCCTCGGCGATCTTCGGCATCGGCGGCGGCTCGCTCACCGTGCCCTTCCTGACCTGGCGCAGCCTGCCCATGCAGCAGGCGGTGGCCACGTCCTCGGCCTGTGGTTTTCCGATTGCGGTGGCCAGTGCCCTGAGTTTCATCGTGCTGGGCTGGGACGAGGCGCACCTGCCGCCCAACAGCCTGGGCTTCGTGTATTTGCCGGCGCTGCTCGGGATTGCCCTGACCAGCATGTTCTTTGCCCGTTTCGGTGCGCGCCTAGCGCATAAACTGTCGCCACGCCTGCTCAAGCGGCTGTTCGCCGCACTGCTGTTCTGTGTAGGCCTGAGCTTTTTGCTTTAACGAGAGGAGTCACCATGCTGCCTTACCCGCAGATCGATCCCGTGGCACTGGCCATCGGGCCGCTGAAAATCCACTGGTACGGCCTGATGTACCTGATCGGCATCGGCGGCGCGTGGCTGCTGGCGTCGCGCCGGCTGCACCGCTTCGACCCCACCTGGAGCCGCGAGAAACTCTCCGACCTGGTGTTCTGGCTGTCCATGGGCGTGATCGTCGGCGGGCGCCTGGGCTACGTGCTGTTCTATGACCTGAGCGCGTACCTGGCCAACCCGACGCTGATCTTCGAGGTGTGGAAGGGCGGCATGTCGTTCCATGGCGGCTTCATCGGCGTGATGCTGGCGGCGCTGTGGTTCGGCAAGCGCAACAACAAGTCGTTCTTCGAGCTGATGGACTTCGTTGCGCCGCTGGTGCCAATCGGCCTGGGTGCCGGGCGCATTGGCAACTTCATCAACGCCGAGCTGTGGGGCAAGGCCACCGACGTGCCGTGGGCCATGGTGTTCCCGCCGTTCAGCGACCCGGCGCAATTGCCGCGTCACCCGTCGCAGCTGTACCAGTTCGCCCTGGAAGGTGTGGCACTATTCCTGATTCTGTGGCTGTACTCGCGTAAACCGCGCCCGACCATGGCGGTTTCCGGGATGTTCGCGCTGTTCTACGGCATCTTCCGCTTCATCGTCGAGTTCGTGCGGGTGCCGGATGCGCAGCTGGGTTACCTGGCCTTCGGCTGGCTGACCATGGGGCAGGTGCTGTGCGTGCCGATGATCGTCGCCGGTATCGCGCTGATCTGGCTGGCCTACCGCCGCGCGCCGAGTGCCAAGGGCGCCGCGCTTTAATTTTCCCGGCAGGGGCCTGGCCCCTGCCGGTATCGAGACAGGTAAGACATGAAGCAATATCTAGAGCTGGTGCGTGATGTGATCGAGAACGGCACCCTGCAGGGCAACCGTACCGGCGTGCGCACCATCAGCTTGCCGGGCGCCATGCTGCGTTTCGACCTGCAGAAGGGTTTCCCGGCCATCACCACCCGCCGTCTGGCGTTCAAGTCGGCGATCGGCGAAATGGTGGGCTTTCTGCGTGGCGTGAAGAACGCCGGCGAATTCCGTGAACTGGGCTGCAAGGTCTGGGACCAGAACGCCAACGAGAACGCCCAGTGGCTGGCCAACCCGTTCCGCCAGGGGCATGACGACCTGGGCGAGATCTACGGCGTGCAATGGCGCCAGTGGCCGGCCTACAAGCGCATCCCGCTGAGCAACCCGGCGGCCATCGAGCTGGCGCAGAGCAATGGCTTCGTGAAGATTGCCGAGGCAGAAGAAGAGGGCGAGGCGTTCGTGGTGCTGTACAAGGCCATCGACCAGATTCGCCAGTGCATCGACACCATCCACAACGACCCGGGCAGCCGCCGCATCCTGTTCCATGGCTGGAACTGTGCGCAGCTGGACGAGATGGCGTTGCCGCCGTGCCACCTGCTTTATCAGTTTCACCCGAACGTGGAGACCAAGGAGATTTCCCTGACCCTCTACATCCGCTCCAACGACCTGGGCCTGGGCACGCCGTTCAACCTCACCGAAGGCGCCGCGCTGCTGTCGCTGGTGGGCCGCCTGACCGGCTACACGCCGCGCTGGTTCACCTACTTCATCGGTGATGCGCACGTGTATGAGAACCACCTGGACATGCTCACCGAACAGCTCAAGCGCGAGCCGCTGGCGGCGCCGAAGCTGGTGATCTCCGACCGCGTGCCGGAGTATGCCAAGACGGGTGTGTACGAGCCTGAGTGGCTGGAGAAGATCGAGCCGAGCGACTTCAGCCTGGAAGGCTACGAGCACCATGCGCCGATGACGGCGCCGATGGCGGTTTAAGCGCGCCATACCGCTTCGACAGCAAGGCTGGCTCCTACAAGGATCACCGCGATCCCCTGTAGGAGCCAGCCTTGCTGGCGAAAGGGCCCTCAGTCAGTGCCCATGGCTGCGCCCCACATGCGAATGCTCCGCCTCCGGGGCTGTCACCGCACCGTTCACCTCCAGATGCTGCAGGATCGAGCACTGCGTTTCCTGCGCCCGGCAATGCTGGCGCAACTCCAGCAACTGCCCCTGCAATGCCACCAACCCGTCGATGCGCGCCTTCACGTGCTGGATATGCTCGTCGATCAGCGCATTCACGCTTTCGCACTGGTCCTCCGGGCTGTCGCGCAGGCGCAGCAGGCTGCGGATCTCTTCCAGGGTCATGTCCAACGTGCGGCAGTTGCGGATGAAGGTCAGCCGCTCCACGTGCGCCTGGGTATACAGCCGGTAGTTGCCCTCGCTGCGCGCAGGCTCTGGCAAGAGGCTTTCACGCTCGTAGTAGCGAATGGTTTCCACCGGGCAGTCGGTGGCCCTGGCCAGCTCTCCGATCTTCATCTGCAAAATACCTCGGTTGGTTGCTTGACCCTATAGTGGCTACAGGGTGTTCACTTGGCAACAGGACCTTTAGGGATGAACCACATGAACCAGCCTGTCAGCCCCGACCACGTCGGCCACGCGCACGATCACAAGCATGAACATAGCCACGATCATGCCCACGACCACGCGGACCACGACCACGCCAGCCCCGCGCCTGCCGCGCCTGCCCACGGCAGCTGCTGCTCCGGCGCCGCCGCACCGGCCCTGGTGCAGCTGCGTGAAACCACCAGCAGCGATGCGCGGCTGAGCCGCTTCCGGATCGAGGCCATGGACTGCCCGACCGAGCAGACCCTGATCCAGAACAAGCTGGGCAAGCTCGACGGCGTCGAGCAGCTGGAATTCAACCTGATCAACCGTATCCTCGGCGTCACGCATACCCACCCCGACACCCGCGGCATCGAGCAGGCGATCACCTCGCTGGGCATGCACGCCGAACCGCTCGACGATGCGGGCGAGGCCGGCAGCGACGCAGTGGCTGCGCCGAAGAAAGCCTGGTGGCCGCTGGCGCTGTCCGGTGTCGCCGCACTCGCCGCCGAGATCGTCCACTTCACCAATGCCGCCCCGGAATGGGCCGTGGCCCTGCTGGCGCTGGCGGCCATCCTCGGCTGCGGCCTGGGCACCTACAAGAAGGGCTGGATTGCCCTGAAGAACCGCAACCTGAACATCAACGCACTGATGAGCATCGCCGTGACCGGCGCCGTGCTGATCGGCCAGTGGCCGGAAGCGGCCATGGTGATGGTGCTGTTCACCCTGGCCGAACTGATCGAGGCGCGCTCGCTGGACCGTGCACGCAACGCCATCGGCGGCCTGATGCAACTGGCCCCGGACCTGGCCACCGTGCGCCAGGCCAACGGCCAATGGCAGGAGGTCGACGTGCGCCAGGTGGCCCTTGGCGCCACCGTGCGCGTGCGCCCAGGCGAACGTATCGGCCTGGACGGCGAAGTGCTGCAAGGCCAGTCCAGCATCGACCAGGCGCCGATCACCGGCGAAAGCCTGCCGGTGGAGAAGGGCCCCGGCGACAAGGTGTTCGCCGGCACCATCAACCAGTCCGGTGCGCTGGAGTACCGCGTGACCGCCGCCGCCGGCCAGTCGACCCTGGCCCGCATCATCAAGGCCGTGGAGCAAGCCCAGGGCGCCCGCGCCCCGACCCAGCGCTTCGTCGACCAGTTCTCGCGCATCTACACCCCGGTGGTGTTCGTGCTGGCACTGGCGGTGGCCGTGGTGGCACCGCTGTTCTTCGGCGGCCTGTGGTTCGACTGGATCTACCGTGCGCTGGTGCTGCTGGTGGTGGCGTGCCCGTGCGCGCTGGTGATCTCGACCCCGGTGACCATCGTCAGCGGCCTGGCCGCCGCAGCGCGCAAGGGCATCCTGATCAAGGGCGGCGTGTACCTGGAGGGCGGGCGCAAGCTCAGCTTCCTGGCGCTGGACAAGACCGGCACCATCACCCACGGCAAACCGGTGCAAACCGACTACCACGTGCTCGATGCGCGCTTCGAAGGCCGCGCCCAGCACATCGCCGCGAGCCTGGGCGCTCGTTCCGATCACCCGGTGTCGATGGCCATCGCACAGCAGTACGGCGATCAGCCGCTGGCCGAGGTCAGCGAGTTCCAGGCCCTGATGGGCCGTGGCGTGGGCGGCAGGATCGACGGCGTGCTGTACCACCTGGGCAACCATCGCCTGGTCGAGGAACTGGGCCTGTGCTCGCCCGAACTGGAAGCCCAGCTCGATGAGCTGGAGCGCCAGGGCAAGACCGTGGTGCTGCTGCTCGACGCCTCCGGCCCGCTGGCGCTGTTCGCCGTGGCCGATACGGTCAAGGAAAGCAGCCGCGAGGCGATTGCGCAGTTGCATGCACTGGGTATCAAGACCGTCATGCTCACCGGCGACAATCCGCACACCGTCGAGGCCATCGCCGCGCAGGTGGGCATCGATGAGGCTCGCGGCAACCTGCTGCCGGCCGACAAGCTCAAGGCCATCGAAGACCTGTACGCCCAGGGCCATCGGGTCGGCATGGTCGGCGACGGCATCAACGATGCCCCGGCGCTGGCGCGCGCCGAGATCGGGTTTGCCATGGCGGCGGCCGGTACCGACACCGCCATCGAAACCGCAGACGTGGCACTGATGGATGACGACTTGCGCAAAATCCCGGCGTTCGTCAGGCTCTCGCGGCAAAGCGCGGCGATCCTGGTGCAGAACATCGTTCTGGCCCTGGGCATCAAGGCGATCTTCCTGGCGATCACCTTCACCGGCATGGCGACCTTGTGGATGGCGGTGTTCGCCGACATGGGCGTGAGCTTGCTGGTGGTATTCAACGGCTTGCGCCTGCTCAGAAAGTAAGAGGCGGTATGTTGAGTTCCGAGTTGAAGGCGTTCTACATGGTGGCCCGCCTGGGCAGCATTACCCTGGCGGCGAAGAAACTCGGGCTCAGCCAGCCGACGGTGACCACGCAGATCCGCAACCTGGAGGCCCAGTACGGGGTCGAGCTGTTCTTTCGTGGCGGTCGCCGCCTGACCCTGAGCGACGACGGCACGCGGCTGATGCCGATGGTCAAGGCGCTGATGCAGCAGGAGTCGGATATCGAGTTCTTCCTGCGCAACAGCGGCCAGGGGCAGGGCGGCCTGCGCATTGCGGCCACGGCGCCGTACTACATTCTCGACCTGGTGAAGATCTTCCGCGAGCGCCTGCCGCAGGTGGAGCTGTCGGTGGAGATCGGCAACTCGCAGCAGGTGCTGGAGTGGCTGGAGGATTACCGCGTGGACATGGCCGCCTCGTCACAGCTGGTGGAGGATGCGCGGCTGGTGCGGCGGGTGCTGGGCGTCGACCCGCTGGTGGTGGCAGTGCACCGCAACCATCCCCTGGCCTCGCGTGAGGCGGTGCCGCTGAGTGCGCTGGGCGGGCATTGCCTGCTGATGCGCGAACAGGGCTCGACCACGCGCCGGCTCACCGAGCAGATGCTCGATGAGGCGGGGGTTAAGGTGGGCTCGCTGCTGGAGATCGGCAGCCGCGAATCGATCCGCGAGGCGGTGCTGCGCAACATCGGCATCAGCATCATCGCCCGCCACGAGGTGCCGCATAACCCGGAGCTGAAGGTGCTGGCGCTGGAGGGGGCGCCGGTGATGCATGAGTACCTGTACTGCCTCAAGGAACGGCGCCAGGCGCGGTTGCCTGCTGCCTTTCTCGGCCTGGCCCAGGAAGTCTCGGCGTCTGGTCCATAGCCATCGCGGGTCAAGCCCGCTCCCACAAGATCGTTGTGGGAGCGGGCTTGACCCGCGATGGGCTGCGCAGCAGCCCTACAAAATCTGCCTATACCACTATCACCCGCTTTTGCCCCACCGCCACAGAACCTTCGCATTGCCCGCCTAGCATGGCCCTCACTCGTTCAGTGAGGTTCCGGCATGAACAACGCACTCGCAACCCCCGGCGCACAGATGAAAGTGCGCGGCATCCACAAACGCTTCGGCGCCTTCACCGCGCTGCACGACGTGTCCCTGGACATCGCCGCCGGCGAACTGGTGTGCCTGCTCGGCCCCTCCGGCTGCGGCAAGACCACCCTGCTGCGCTGCATCGCCGGGCTCGAACGCCAGGACCGCGGCACCCTCTACATCGGTGACCGCGACATTTCCGAGCTGCCGCCCCAGGCCCGCGACTACGGCATTCTGTTCCAGTCCTACGCGCTGTTCCCCAACCTCACCGTCGAAGCCAACATCGCCTACGGCCTGACCGCCAGCAGCCGCGACGAATCCCGTCAGCGCGTGGCCGACATGCTCGACCTGGTCGGCCTGCGCGGCAGCGAGAAGAAGTACCCCGGCCAGCTCTCCGGCGGCCAGCAACAACGTGTGGCCCTGGCCCGCGCACTCGCCCCGGCACCCTCCTTGCTGCTGCTCGACGAACCCATGTCGGCCCTCGATGCCCGCGTGCGCGACCACCTGTGCAGCGAGCTGCGTCAGTTGCAACGCCAGCTTGGCATCACCACCCTGATGGTCACCCACAACCAGGACGAGGCCATGCTCATGGCCGACCGCATCGCGGTGATGAACAACGGCCAGGTCGAGCAGTACGACACCCCGCAGGCCATCTACGACAAGCCGGCCACGCCGTTCGTGGCCGAGTTCGTCGGCCAGGGCAACTGGCTGCCATTCCAGCAGCGCAGCGACAGCCATGCCCAGGTAGGTGACATGAACCTGCGCCTGGCCCCCGGTGCGGGCGCGGCCAACAGTGGCCGGTTGTTCTGCCGCCCCGAGGCGATCAGCGTCAACCCGCCGGTGCATGAAGAAAACCTGTTCCCGGCCCGCGTGCGGGAAATCACCTTCCTTGGCAATCGCTGCCGCATGAGTTTCGAGTTCAACCAACTGCCTGGCCACGCACTCACCGCCGAGGTGGCGCCCGAATCGATGCCGCGCCTGGGCTCGCAGGATATCTGGGTGGCCTTGCCGCCGCGCAGCCTGCAGGTGTTTGCCTGACATGGGCGCGCCGATGAGCCTGCCGATCGCACCTGCGAAGGCCAAGACCACCGGCGGCGTCGCGCTGGGTGATCGCCTGTTCGTGACCGGCGGCAAATGGCTGTTGCTGGTGCTGCTGACCGTCGCGGTGCTGCTGCCGTTGCTGGCGATCTTCTGGCGCGGCTTCAGCAGCGATGCCGGGCAGGGCGGCGGGCTGGTCGCGGCCCGCGAACTGTTCGCCAGCGCCAACTTCCACTGGCTGCTGGGCAACAGCCTCACCGTCGCGCTGAGCGTGGCGGCCATCGTGGTGCCCACCGCCTACCTGTTCGCCTATGCGCTGCAACGCACGCTGATTCCGGGCAAGCGCATCTGGCGCGGGATCTCGCTGCTGCCGCTGCTGGCGCCTTCGATGCTGCCGGCCATCGCGCTGGTGTACCTGTTCGGTAACCAGGGCCTGCTGCGCGGGCTGCTCAGCGACAATATCTATGGCTTCTGGGGCATCGTGCTGGGCGAGGCCATCTACACCTTCCCGCATGCGCTGATGATCCTGCTCTCGGCACTGTCGCTGGCCGATGCACGGTTGTTCGATGCGGCCTCCAGCATGGGCGCCGGGCCACGCCGCGCGTTCACCAGCATCACCTGGCCGGCCACGCGCCAGGCCGTGTTCGCCGCGTTCTGCCTGGTGTTCACCCTCACCATCACCGACTTCGGCGTGCCGGTGGTGGTGGGTGGCGACTACCAGGTGCTGGCGCTGGAAGCCTACAAGGCGGTGGTGGGCCAGCAGCAGTTCGGCCGTGGTGCACTGATCGGCATGGTGCTGCTGGTGCCGGCGCTGCTCAGCTTTGCGGTGGATGCCTGGCTGCGCCGGCGCCAGGGCGATGCCATGAGCGGTCGCGCCCAGGTGTTCGAGCCGGCCCCCAGCCGCCGGCGTGATGCGTGCTTCCTGGCCATCGTGCTGCTGGTGTGCGCCATTCTGCTGCTGGTGGTGGGCATGGCGGTGTACTCCTCGCTGGTCAAGTTCTGGCCCTACAACCTGTCGCTGTCGCTCAAGCACTACCAGTTCGACGACACCGCCGGCGGCGGCTGGCTGGCCTACCGCAACAGCATCACCATGGCGCTGGGCACCGCCCTGATCGGCAGCGCGGTGATCTTCAGCGGCGCCTACCTGATGGAGAAGACCAGAGGCCGTCTCAACCTGCTGCTGCGCCTGCTCAGCTTCGTGCCGATGGCCGTGCCTGGGTTGGTGCTGGGGCTGGGCTACGTGTTCTTCTTCAACCTGCCGGGCAACCCGCTGCATGTGTTCTACGGCAGTATGACGCTGCTGGTGGTGTGCACCATCGCGCACTATCTGACCACCGCGCAGATGACCGCCACCACTGCACTGCGCCAGCTCGACAGCGAGTTCGAGGCCGCCGCGCTGTCGCTCAAGGCCCCGCTGTACCGCCACTTTGCGCGGGTTACCGTGCCGATCTGCCTGCCAGCGCTGCTGGACATCATCCGCTACCTGTTCGTCTCGGCGATGACCACCGTGTCGGCGGCCATCTTCCTCTACAGCCCCGACACCATCCTGGCCGCGGTGGCGGTACTGAACATGGACGATGCCGGCAACGTCGGCGGTGCCGCCGCCATGTCCACCCTGATCCTGCTGACCAGCGCCGGCGTGTCACTGCTGCTGGCGTGGGCCTCGCGTGGCCTGCTCAAACGCTCCCAGGCCTGGCGCCAGCGCGCGCCGGGCCACTGATTGCTCTTCCAACCCTGTACTGCTCAAAGGAACCGCACCATGTTCAAGCCACTTGCTCTTGCCGCTGCCGTGCTCGCTGCCGTGACCGTGCAGGCCCAGGCCGCCGACACCCAGCTCACCGTGTACACCGCGCTGGAGGCCGAACAGCTCAAGACCTACAAGCAGGCCTTCGAGAAGGCCAACCCGGATATCGAGATCAAGTGGGTGCGTGACTCCACCGGCATCATCACCGCCAAGCTGCTGGCCGAGAAGGATCGCCCGCAGGCCGACGCGGTGTGGGGCCTGGCGGCGTCGAGCCTGGCGATCCTCGACCAGCAGGGCATGCTGCAGACCTATGCCCCCAAGGACCTGGACAAGATCGGCGCCAACTACCGCGATGCGGCCAACCCGCCGGCGTGGGTGGGCATGGACGTGTGGGCGGCGACCATCTGCTTCAACACCATCGAGGCCGAGAAGCAGGGGCTGAGCAAGCCGGTGAGCTGGCAGGACCTGACCAAGCCCGAGTACAAGGGCAAGATCGTGATGCCCAACCCGGCCTCGTCCGGCACCGGTTTTCTGGATGTGAGCGCATGGCTGCAGACCTTCGGCGAGAAGCAGGGCTGGCAGTACATGGACGAGCTGCACCAGAACATCGGCCAGTACGTTCACTCCGGTTCCAAGCCGTGCAAGCTGGCGGCGGCGGGAGAGTTCCCGATCGGCATCTCGTTCGAGTACCCGGCGGTGCAGCTCAAGCGCCAGGGCGCGCCGCTGGATATCGTGCTGCCCAAGGAAGGCCTGGGCTGGGAGATCGAGGCCACTGCGTTGATCAAGGGCAGTCAGCATGAAGCCGCGGCCAAGCGCCTGGCCGACTTCTCGGCGAGCCCGGCGGCGATGGAGCTGTACAAGGAGAACTTCGCGGTGCTGGCGCAGCCGGGCATTGCCAAGCCGCAGACCGAGTTGCCGGCCGATTACGAGCAGCGTCTGATCAAGAACGACTTCGGCTGGGCATCGAAGAACCGCGACAGCATTCTGGCCGAGTGGCGCAAGCGCTATGACGGCAAGTCGGAGAAGGTGGCGCAGCAGTAAATCCGCTTCGCATTCATCGCGGGTCAAGCCCGTTCCCACAGGGATCATCGCCGTCCTTGTGGGAGCGGGCTTGACCCGCGATGGCCGCACCACAATCCTGAAGGGAACCCCCATGTCAGATTTTCTCATCGTCGGCGCCGGCATCCTCGGTCTGTCCCACGCCTACGCCGCAGCCCGGCGCGGCCTGCGGGTCAAGGTGTTCGAACGCAGCGCCACCCCGCTGGGCGCCTCCATTCGCAACTTCGGCCAGGCCCTGGTCAGCGGCCAGCCACCCGGCCAGATGCTCGAACTGGCCAAGGCCAGCCGCGGCATCTGGGCCCACTGGGCCGAGCACGCCGGCTTTGCGCTCAAGCGCAACGGCTCGCTGCTGCTGGCCCGCACCGCGCTGGAGCAAGACCTGCTCGAAGCCTTCTGCAACGGGCGTGCACTCGAGCACGGCTACCCGGTCGAACTGCTGCAGGGCGCCGCGCTCGATGCGCTGTACGATGGCCAGTTCCGCCATCATCGCGCCGCCCTGCGTGGGCTGGACGATCAGCAGGTGTACTCGCGCGAGGCCATCCCTGCGCTGGTCAACTACCTGCGCGAGCAACTGGGCGTCGAGTTCCACTTTTCCACGCTGGTGCGCGAGGTGGAGCCGGGGTTTCTGACCACCACCGCCGGTCGCTTCAGCGGCGAGCATATCGTGGTGTGCAGCGGGCACGACTACCAAACGCTGCTCGCCGAGCCGATGTCGCAGTTGCAGCCGCAGGTATGTCGCCTGCAGATGCTGCGCGCCCGGCCACGCTTCGGCCTGGACCTGCAGCATTCGCTGCTGACCGGGTTGAGCTGCCTGCATTACGGGGCGTATGCCGACCTGCCGCAGGCGCAGGCCCTGCGCGCCGAGGTGCAGGCCGACAGCCCGCACCTGCTGGAAAACGGCATTCACCTGTTGATCAGCCCGACGCCCCATGGCGAGCTGATCATCGGCGATTCGCATGCCTACGGCAGCGATGCGTCGCCGTTCAATGCCGAGCAGGTGGACAACTGGATGATCGAGCTGGCCGAGCAGACGCTGGGTGGGCGCATCGAGGTGCTGGAGCGCTGGCAGGGGGTGTACGGCTCGGGTGGGCCGGGGCCGTTTTCGCTGCTGGCGGTAGCGCCGGGGGTGAGTGCGGCGCTGATGCACAGCGGGGTGGGGATGAGCGTTGGGCCGGCGTTGGCGGAGGGGCATGTTGCACGTCTGATCTGAGACCGCCATCGCGGGTCAAGCCCGCTCCCACAGGGATCGCACACTCTCTGTGGGAGCGGGCTTGACCCGCGATTGGCCTTAAAGCTCCTGCACAAGACTGTCGATCTGCTCCTGCCGCTCCGCCTGCCCGAGTTTGGCCCCTGGGTTCATCGACGACCACTGCGGGTGCGCCCGCGCCTTGCTCAGCGCCTCCGGCAACTTGCCCTCGCGCCAGCCCTTGTCGCTGGGCAACGTCAGCTTGATGCGAGCTGTCGCCGCATGCCCGCGCCCCTCCAGCGCCGCCAGCAACTGACGCTGACGCAACGCCAGCAAGCGCAGCACCCCGTCGTCCACCGTCAGTTCATGCTGGCCCTTCAGCTTGCCCATCAGCCGCGAACCGTAACTGCGTGCCGTCTGCAGCGCCCCCCCGGCAATCGCCCCGGCCAGTGCGGCCGCCCCCAGGGTGATGCCGCCGACCAGCAGGTCGACCCCGGCACCGGCCGCCGCGCCCGCGGCAACCCCGCTGCCCAGGCGCACGCCCAGCAATTTCAGGGTCTCGGGGTTGAACAGGTCATCGCCCCAGCGCCCGTCCAGCAGCGGTAGCTCGCCGGTGTTGGCGTCGTCCTTGCGAAACGCATACAGCTTGAGCAGCGCCTCGACGCAGCGTTGTTCACGCTGGCGAATCACCTGATGCAGCTCGCTGATCGCCGCTGCCTCGGCCTCCGGCCTGGCGATCACGCTACGCCGGCACGCCGCGCAATCGAGCAGCAGTTCAGCAATCAGGCGCTTGGCGCTGTGCTGGCGTGCTACACGCTGGGCCTGCTGGTCATCGATAAGGCGCTGCAAGGCCGGGCGCGCATTCTCCAGCAGCAAGGCCAGGCTTTCGTACAGGCGCTGCTCGCCATCCTGCGGCGGGGCCACGCTGTCGAAGCGCACCAGTGCGTGCAGCCCCAGGCGTGCCAGGGCCTCGCGCCAGTCCGGCTCGCGATGCTCGTTGCTGGCCACGAAGTTGAGCACCGGCAGCAGCGGTTTGCCGCAACCGGCCAGCACTTCCAGTTCATCGCGGTACTTGGCCAGCACCGGCTCGCGGGCGTCGATCACGTACAGCCCGGCATCACTGGCCAGCAACTGGCGCAGCACCTTGGCCTCCTGCTCGAAGCGCTGGCGCGCCTCGTTGCCTTGCAGAAAACGCTCGACCCGCGCCGGGCCGTCCAGCCGCTCACCAGGCCGATCGAGACGCTCCAGGTAATCGAGCAGCGCGATGGCATCCTCCAGGCCCGGGGTGTCGTACAGCTCCAGCAGCGGCTCGCCCTCCACCGACAGCCGTGCGCCTTCCACATGCCGGGTGGTGCTGGGGCGGTGCGAGACTTCGCCGAAACCCACGTCGCGGGTGAGCGTGCGCAGCAGCGAGGTCTTGCCGACGTTGGTGTGGCCGACCACGGCCAGTTTCAACGGCTTAGTCATGGCCATGCTCCAGCCAGTTGAGGGGGGCACTGTCGGCGTAGGCCAGGCCCAGTTGCTCCAGCGCCTGGTGCCAGTCGCCCAGGCGGTCGGCGTCCAGTGCCTGGCCGGGTGGCGCCTGCAACAGCCAGATGCGCGTGGCCCCGGCGCTGCGCGCAAGCTCGGCCAGCAGCGCCAGGCTGCCCCGGTCGGGCGAGCGGCGCGGGTCGCAGGCGATGGCCAGGCGCGCGGGCGGGAAGCGGCTCAGCTGTTCGAGCAGCCTGTTGCGTGATTCGCGGCTGTCGAGGATGCCGGCGTTGGTCACCGAGGCTGGCAGGGCGGGCGGCCAGGGGCGCTGGTCGTCGAGCTCCAGGCCCACCAGCAAGGCGCCCTCGGCCGGTGCGTCGCCTTCGCTGCGGGTGATTTCGGGCAAGGCCTGCGGGGCAGGGTCGTTGACCCCCAGGCGTTCACTGCTGGGCATCAGCACGTCGCGCAGGGCGCTGTAGCCGGGCAGGTTGAGGTCCAGGCCCAGGCGCCGGCGCCCGCTGTGCCAGCGCCACAGGCACAGGGCCGCGAGCACCAGCCGCGGCAGCAGGCCGTACACCACCAGCACGCCGAGCATCCAGCCGGCCCACGACTGGCGTGCCAGCTCCAGCGCCGGTTGGCTGGCGCCGCTGGCGCGGATCATGGCCGCGTCCGGCACGCTGAAACCCAGCAGCGCGGGCAGGGTGCCGAGGGCCTGGGTCAGGCCGACAAAGGTGTCGGGGTCGAGGATGGTGGTTTCCCACACAAAGCCATAACGCCGGGTGGCCAGCAGCATCAGCATCACCACCAGGGCGCTGGCCAGCGCCAGCAGCCACAGGCCGTGCACCAGCAGGCCGAGCAGCCAGCGGTTGAGGCGCTGGCGTTGCAGCAGCACCAGCAGGGCAGGGGCCAGGTGCGCGGCCTTGGCATCGCGGGCGAACTTTTCGCTCAGCCATAGCCACAGCCGCCCCAGGCTGGCGCCATGGTCGCCGGCCAGGGCAAAGCCCAGAGCCCAGCTCAGCAGCATCAGCAGGTTAAGCCCCAGCAGGCTGCCCAGCGCCCAGAACACGTTGACCGGGCGCTGGCCGTCGCCCAGCCCGGCGAAGGCCAGGCCGGCGCCGCTGAGCACGGCGAGCAGCAGCAGGGCCAGCAGCGCCAGGCGCGCCCCGGCTTTCCAGCGCCCCAGCGCGGCGCGCAGGCCGTCGCGTTCGGCCAGCCACAGGGCGCGGTGTTCGATGCGTGCAGCCAGGTCGCCGCCTTGCTGGCGCGCGCGGCGGTTGGCTTCCTGGTCTTCCAGCGCGCCGGCATGTTCTTCACGCAGGCGCACGGCTTCGGTGAGCCAGCGTTTGTCCAGGTCAGTCAGTCCAGTCACACCCAGCTTCCATTGGTCAGATGATTCGAAGCATAACTCACGCATCGGTTGGCGAGCTTTGCTATCCTCCCGCGCATGAAAACATCACTACCTCTATGCCTGATAGCGGCCGTCGCCGAGAACAACGTCATTGGCATCCACAACCGTATGCCTTGGCATCTGCCAGGTGATTTCAAATTCTTCAAGTCCACTACCCTGGGCAAGCCGATCATCATGGGTCGCAAGACCTGGGATTCGCTGGGGCGCCCGTTGCCGGGGCGTCTGAACCTGGTGGTCAGCCGTCAGCCGGGCCTGGTGCTGGAGGGCGCCGAGGTGTTCGGCTCGCTGGATGAGGCCATCGTGCGGGCCGAGCAGTGGGCGCTGGAGCACGGTGTGAACGAGCTGATGCTGATCGGCGGTGCGCAGCTGTACGGGCAGGCGCTGGAACGCGGGCTGGCGGATCGCCTGTACCTGACGCGGGTCGAGCTCAGCCCGGTGGGAGATGCGTGGTTCCCTGAAGTGGATGCGCAGCAGTGGGCGAGGACCTCGACCCAGGCGAACGCGGCTGAAGAGGGCAGGCCGGCGTATCATTTCGAGGTGTGGGAGCGGCGTTGATGTCTTCGCCGGCAAGGCCGGCTCCTACACGATCCCTGTAGGAGCCGGCCTTGCCGGCGAAGGGGCCTTCAGCTATGCGTCAACTGCGCATGCTCATCGGCCTCCAGCAGCACCTTGTCGGTCTGCCCCATGGCCTGGCTGGTCAGGGTACCGGCCACCATCGCACCACTCACGTTCAGTGCCGTGCGGCCCATGTCGATCAGCGGCTCGACCGAGATCAGCAGCGCCACCAGCTCCACCGGCAGGCCCATCGCCGGCAGCACGATCAGCGCGGCGAAGGTCGCACCGCCACCCACCCCGGCCACCCCGGCCGAACTCAGGGTCACGATGGCCACCAGCGTGGCGATCCACAGCGGGTCGAGCGGGTCGATGCCCACCGCCGGGGCCACCATCACCGCCAGCATCGCCGGGTACAGGCCTGCGCAACCGTTCTGGCCGATGGTCGCGCCGAACGAGGCGGCAAAGCTGGCAATCGCCTGAGGGATGCCCAGGCGACGGGTCTGCGCCTCGATGCTCAGCGGAATGCTCGCCGCACTGGAGCGGCTGGTGAAGGCAAAGGTCAGCACCGGCCATACCTTGCGGAAAAACCGCAGCGGGTTGACCCCGCCCAGGCCCAGCAGCACACCGTGCACCACGAACATCAGGCCCAGGCCGATGTACGACACCACCACGAAACTGCCCAGCTTGAGAATGTCGTCCAGGTTCGAGCTGGCCACCACCTTGGTCATCAGCGCCAGCACGCCATATGGGGTGAGCTTCATCACCAGGCGTACCAGGCGCATCACCCAGGCCTGCAGGGTGTCGATGGCCACCAGCGCACGGTTGCCCTTGTCGGCGTCGTCCTTGAGCAGTTGCAAGGCGGCCACACCGAGGAACGCGGCGAAGATCACCACGCTGATGATCGAGGTCGGCTTGGCCCGGGCCAGGTCGCCCACCGGGTTGGTGGGGATGAACGACAGCAGCAGTTGCGGGATGTTGAGGTCGGCGACCTTGCCCGCGTAGTCACTCTGGATGGTCTGCATGCGCGCGGTTTCCTGCACGCCGGCCACCAGGCCTTCGGCGCTGAGGCCGAACAGGTTGGTCAGGCCGATGCCGATCAACGCGGCGATGGCCGTGGTGAACAGCAGGGTGCCGATGGTCAGGAAACTGATCTTGCCCAGCGACGAGGCGTTGTGCAGGCGTGCCACGGCGCTGAGGATCGAGACGAAGATCAGCGGCATGACGATCATCTGCAGCAGGCCCACATAGCCGTTGCCGACCAGGTCGAGCCAACTGATGGTGCTTTTCAGGACCGGGCTGCCGGCACCGTAGATGGCATGCAGGGCACTGCCGAACAGCACGCCGACGATCAGGCCGACCAGCACTTTCTTGGCAAGGCTCCAGGAGGTCTTGCTGGTTTGCGCCAGGCCCAGCAGCAAGGCTGCGAACACCAGCAGGTTGAGAAACAGCGGCAGGTTCATTGAAGCTCCAGACAAAGGGCGGGGCGTCGCGTCTGTGCGCGATTGCGAACAGAAATGCTAACAGCCTGAAAAACAACGAAATTAGATCTAAATGGAATTTAGATAGATGGTTTTGGAATAACCATATTCCTCGGCAAGCAAAGACGGACGAAAACAGATGCGGGGCTGGGGTGTAAGGGGCAGATGTTGCCGCCCTCTGTACCGGCCTCTTCGCCGGCAACGCCGGCTCCTACGGGGGCCACGGCGTCTGTAGGAGCCGGCGTTGCCGGCGAACACCGCACCGCAGGCAAAAAAAACCGGCGCCTGGGCGCCGGTTCTTTATTTTGCCAGACCTTACAGACCGTCCAGCATCGCCTTGTTGCGCACAGCGCCTTTGTCGGCGCTGGTGGCGAGCAGGGCGTAGGCCTTGAGTGCGGTGGTCACCTTGCGCGGACGCTGCTCGACCGGCTTCCAGCCCTTCTTGTCCTGCTCGACACGCCGCGCCGCCAGCTCTTCATCGCTGACCAGCAGGTTGATCGAACGGTTGGGAATGTCGATCAGCACCTTGTCGCCGTCGCGCACCAGGCCAATCGCGCCCCCTGCTGCCGCTTCCGGCGAAGCATGGCCGATGGACAGGCCCGAGGTGCCGCCCGAGAAGCGCCCGTCGGTCAGCAGCGCACAGGCTTTGCCCAGGCCCTTGGACTTCAGGTAAGAGGTCGGGTACAGCATCTCCTGCATGCCCGGGCCGCCTTTCGGCCCCTCGTAGCGGATGATCACGATGTCGCCGGCCTGCACTTCGTCGGCCAGAATGCCGCGTACCGCGCTGTCCTGGCTTTCGAAGATCTTGGCGTTGCCTTCGAACACATGGATCGACTCGTCGACGCCTGCGGTCTTCACCACGCAGCCATCCAGCGCGATGTTGCCGTACAGCACGGCCAGGCCGCCTTCCTTGGAGTAGGCGTGCTCGAAGCTGCGGATGCAGCCGTTCTCGCGGTCGTCATCCAGGGTTTCCCAACGGGTCGACTGGCTGAACGCGGTCTGGGTCGGGATGCCGGCCGGGCCGGCCTTGAAGAAGTGGTGCACCGCTTCGTCGTCGGTCTGGGTGATGTCCCACTTGGCGATGGCTTCTTCCATGCTGCGGCTGTGCACGGTCGGCAGGTCGGTGTGCAGCAGGCCGCCACGGGCCAGCGAACCGAGGATGCTGAAGATGCCGCCGGCGCGGTGCACGTCTTCCATGTGGTACTTCTGGATGTTCGGCGCCACCTTGCACAGCTGCGGCACGCTGCGCGACAACCGGTCGATGTCGCGCAGGTCGAAGTCGATCTCGGCTTCCTGGGCGGCGGCCAGCAGGTGCAGGATGGTGTTGGTCGAGCCGCCCATGGCGATGTCGAGCATCATGGCGTTCTCGAACGCCTTGAAGTTGGCGATGTTGCGCGGCAGTACCGACTCGTCGTTCTCGCCGTAGTAGCGCTGGCACAGTTCGACGATGGTGCGGCCGGCCTTGAGGAACAGCTCTTCGCGGTCGCTGTGGGTGGCCAGGGTCGAACCGTTGCCCGGCAGGGCCAGGCCCAGGGCTTCGGTCAGGCAGTTCATGGAGTTGGCGGTGAACATGCCGGAGCACGAACCGCAGGTAGGGCAGGCACTGCGCTCGTATTCGGCGACCTTTTCGTCACTGGCCGAGCTGTCGGCGGCGATCACCATGGCGTCGACCAGGTCCAGGCCGTGGCTGGCCAGCTTGGTCTTGCCGGCTTCCATCGGGCCGCCGGACACGAAGATCACCGGGATGTTCAGGCGCAGGGCGGCCATCAGCATGCCGGGGGTGATCTTGTCGCAGTTGGAGATGCACACGATGGCGTCGGCGCAGTGGGCGTTGACCATGTACTCGACCGAGTCGGCGATGATCTCGCGACTGGGCAGCGAGTACAGCATGCCGTCGTGGCCCATGGCGATGCCGTCATCCACGGCGATGGTGTTGAATTCCTTGGCCACGCCACCGGCGCGCTCGATCTCGCGGGCCACCAGCTGGCCCAGGTCCTTCAGGTGCACGTGGCCCGGGACGAACTGGGTGAAGGAGTTGGCGATGGCGATGATCGGCTTCTTGAAGTCGGCATCTTTCATGCCGGTGGCGCGCCACAGGGCGCGTGCGCCGGCCATGTTGCGACCGTGGGTGGACGTTTTCGAGCGGTAATCAGGCATGAAGCACTCCTGGCGGCTAATCAGGTAACAAAAAGGGGAGTGAGCTTCTCTTGTCCTTTGCACCGAAGGCAGGTGGCCGCTGGTACGGATGAGGCCGAAAACACCACGGGATCGCCGAGGGCTCGACCAGAGCTCATAAACCCGCCGGGGATGACTGGCGATGAATAGGCCGATTCTACACCGCTGGCGGCGGGAAGGAATGGCGCATTGGGCGGTTGGGCGTTTTCGCTGCGCGCGGGCCGCCCAACCGCCATGGCGTTCAGCCGGCCTCGGAGAAGTGCACCAGCTTCACGCGCTTGCGAAAGCCGCCGGTCAGCACGCCCAGGTACACCAGGCCGAGGGTGAACCAGGTCATGCCGATGGTCAGGGTCAGTGCCGACAGGCTGGTCCACAGCCACAGTGTGAGGCTCATGCCCACCAGCGGCACCACGCCGTAACGCAGCAGCCCCGAGAGGTTGCGGTGGCAGGCTTGATCGACCAGGTGCGTGCGCACCACCGCCATGTTCACCGCCGAGAACGCCACCAGCGCGCCAAAGCTGATCAGCGAGGCCAGGGTGGTCAGGTCGATCACCAGTGCCAGCAGGGAGAACACCGATACCACCAGGGTGGCGAACACCGGGGTGCCGAAGCGTGGCGAAAGGCGCCCGAACCAGCGCCGTGGCAGCACCTGGTCGCGGCCCATGGTGTACAGGATGCGCGACACCGCAGCCTGTGAGGCCAGTGCCGAACCCAGGCTGCCGGCCACGAAGGCCGCGGTGAAGAAGTTGGCGAGGAACTGCCCGCCGGCCTTGAACATCACTTCATTGGCTGCCGCATCGACGTTGGCGAAGTGGCTGCCCGGCAGTACCAGCTGGCTGATGTAGGCCAGCACGGTGAACAGCAGCCCGGCGCCCAGGGTGGTGAGCAGGATGGCGCGCGGCACATCGCGTTGCGGGTCGCGGGTTTCCTCGGCAAGGGTCGATACCGCGTCGAAGCCCAGGAAGGACAGGCACAGTACCGCTGCCCCGGTCATCAAGTGGCTGAACCCGGGCCGGGTGCCGTCACCGAGCAGGGGCGACAGCAGGTCGATGGGCGCGCCGTGCAGGCTCTTGATCGACAGTGCGGCGAACACGCCGATGAAGATGATCTGCGCGCCCACGATCAGGTTGCTGGCCTTGGCCACCGAATGGATGCCGATCACGTTGAGCACGGTCACCAGGGCGATGGCGGCGACGATGATGCCCCACACCGGCAGGGCCGGGAAGGCGATGTTGAGGAACAGCCCGATCAGCAGGTAGTTGATCATCGGGATGAACAGGTAGTCGAGCAGCAGCGACCAACCGGCCAGAAAGCCGATGTTGGGGCCGAACGCCAGGTGGGTATAGGAGTAGGCCGAGCCCGCCACCGGGAAGCGTTTGACCATGAAGCTGTAGGACGTCGCGGTGAACAGCATGGCCAGCAGGGTCACCAGGTAGGCGCCTGCGGTGCGGCCACCGGTGAGTTCGGTGACGATGCCGTAGGTGGTGAAGATGGTCAGCGGCACCATGTACACCAGGCCGAAGAACACCAGGGCGGGCAGCCCCAGCACGCGGCGCAGTCGAGCGGTATCTGAAGTGCCAGGATGAGAGCGGTCGATAGAGGACATGGGTCGAACCTGCATTGTTTTTATTTTGATTGAGTCGATTTTTATCTGCTTATGTCGCCTGGATCAATGACAAATTTGCCCTTATGGATTATTTGCCTGGATTTTTATCGATATATGTGCATGGCTGCATGGGGCCTGTGCGGCGCTGCAATGAAGTCGACGTGCTCTAGCCGTGCGGGGTCGCCTGGCCCTAGACTGCGCGCCTTGTGCATCACCCCTCGCAAAAGGACTTGGAATGCCCGTGCTCAACCGCTCCGTGCTGTATTACCTCGCCATCGCCCTGGTACAGGGGGCGCTGCTGCTCACCTTCATCCATTACCGCAACCCTGTGCTCGCGGTGTTCTGCGCCACGCTGGCCCTGGTGGGCGGCATCAATCTGCAACTGCTGGGCGGCGCGGTGCGCCAGCGCGGCACCTGGCTGCTGGTGGCCGGCCTGGCGTTGCTGATGGCCAGCGTGTCAGCCTGGCTGTATGCGCAATCGGCCGACGGCTGGCTATGGATGCGCTGGATGCCGGCCTCGCTGGTGCTGGCCTATATCGGCGCGGCGTTCATCCTCAGTTGGCCGACCCGCGACGGCAATCGCCTGCGCTATCAGGACCTGTACCAGCACGCCTGGAACAATGCCTTCATCGTGCTGCTGGCGCTGCTGGTGACCCTGGCGTTCTGGATGCTGCTGTGGCTGTGCGGGCGGCTGTTCACGATTCTGGGCGCGCCGGTGCTCAGCGATATCTTCGCCTCGCTCGAATTCATCTGCGTGTGCCTGCCGATCTTCTTCTCGCTGGGCATCCGCATGGGGCGCCAGAACGACAAGGCCATCGGCCTGCTGCGCAATGTGCTGCTCACCGTGTGCCGCTACCTGCTGCCGCTGTGTTCGCTGATTGCGGTGGTGTTCACTCTGGCGCTGGCGGTAACCGGGGTCGCGCCGATCTTCAACACCGGTTACTCCACCAGCATCCTGCTGTGCCTGGTGGGCAGTACGCTGTTTCTGCTCAACGGCGTGTTCCAGGACGGCGAGCACGATGCCGGTTATGCCAGGCCCCTGAAGCTGCTGGTGAACGCCAGCCTTGTGTGCCTGCCGCTGCTGATGGCGCTGGCGTGCTACTCGAGCTGGCTGCGCATCGACCAGTACGGCCTGACCCCGCAGCGCTTTCTGGCGATGCTGCTGATCGGCATCGCGCTGGTGCACAGCCTGGCCGCGCTGTGGGCCATTCGGCCGCGCCAGGCGGTGTGGCTGGGCAGCTTGCGGCGCAGCAACCCGTTGATCGCGCTGCTGAGTTTCGTGGTGCTGATGCTGGTGTTCACGCCGGTGCTCAACCCGTTGACCTACAGCGCCGCCAACCAGATGGAGCGGCTGTTGAGCGGGCGCACCTCGGCGGATGCGTTCGATGCGCGCGCATTGCGCTACCGGCTCGGCAAGCCGGGGATCGAGCAGTTCGAGCGGTTGTCGCGCCTGGTCAAGGAGGGGCAGATCCTGGATGCGCCAAGCCGCGAGCTGCTGGCCGATCGACTGCTGGAGGCCGAACCGGTGAGCATGTCGCCGCGTGAGTACGGACCCAAGCTGGAATGGATCGGGCCTGCGCCGGAGGACAGTGCGCAGATGCTCAACCTGACCCTGATCGAGAGCCAATGCGGCAGTTCGGGGTGTGCTGCCTGGCAGGTGGACCTGGATGACGATGGGGTCAACGAAGTGCTGGTGGTGCCCAAGCACGAGTACTCGACGTCGGCGTTCGTGTATGCGCGTCACGAGGGCTTCTGGCGTGATTATGCGCGGGTGGACGGGATCGGCACGGGGCGCGCACTGATCGAGCAGATTCGGGCGGGCACGCTCAAGCTGGCGAAACCGCGCTACAAGACCCTGGTGATCGACGGGCGAGAACTGGGAATGATGCCTTACCCGCAGCGCGATTGAGTGCACCTGCCTGCAGGAGCCGGCCTTGCCTGCGAAAAGGCCGTTACAGGCAAAAAAAATCCCGGCACCTGGCCGGGATTTTCATTCAGCGCGATCAGCTGTTGGGCAGCAGCCGGCAGGTGATGCTCTTGATGTAGCGCGTTTCCGGGATCGCCGGGTGCACCGGGTGGTCCGGGCCCTGGCCGCCGCGTTCGAGCAGCTGTATGTTGCGATCCAGGTGGCGGGCGCTGGTCAGCAGGATGTTCTGCAGGTCGTCTTCGGGCAGGTGCATCGAGCACGAGGCGCTGACCAGAATGCCGTCCTTGCTCAGCAGGCGCATGGCCTGCTCGTTCAGGCGGCGGTAGGCGCCTTCGCCGTTCTTCAGGTCCTTCTTGCGCTTGATGAACGCGGGCGGGTCGGCCACGATCACGTCGAAACGCTCTTCAGCGGCCTTGAGCTCGCGCAGCGCCTCGAACACATCGCCTTCCACGCAGGTGACCTTCTCGGCAATGCCGTTGAGCGCCGCATTGCGCTCCACACCATCCAGGGCAAAGCCCGAGGCATCCACACAGAACACTTCGCTGGCGCCGAACGCACCGGCCTGCACGCCCCAGCCACCGATGTAGCTGAACAGGTCGAGCACGCGCTTGCCTTTGACGTAGGGTGCCAGGCGTGCGCGGTTCATGCGGTGGTCGTAGAACCAGCCGGTCTTCTGGCCTTCCATCACCGGCGCTTCGAACTTCACGCCGTTCTCTTCCAGCGCCACCCACTCCGGCACCAGGCCGAACACGGTTTCGACGTAGCGGTTCAGGCCTTCGGCATCACGCGCCGCCGAGTCGTTCTTGAACAGGATGCCGGTGGGTTTGAGCACCTGCACCAGGGCGGCGATCACGTCGTCCTTGTGCTGTTCCATGGTGGCCGAGGCCAGCTGTACCACCAGGATGTCGCCGAAACGGTCGACCACCAGGCCCGGCAGCAGGTCCGAGTCGCCGTACACCAGGCGGTAGAACGGCTTGTCGAACAGGCGCTCGCGCAGCGACAGGGCCACGTTGATGCGGTGCACCAGCAGCGACTTGTCCAGGGCCAGCTTGGCGTCGCGCGACAGCAGGCGCGCGCAGATCAGGTTGTTGGGGCTCATGGCGACGATGCCCAGCGGCTTGCCGCCGGCACCTTCGAGCACCGCCTGGTCGCCGGCCTTGAAGCCATGCAGCGGGGTCGCGGCGACGTCGATTTCGTTGCTGTACACCCACAGATGGCCGGCGCGCAGGCGGCGGTCGGCGTTGGCTTTGAGGCGAAGGCTGGGCAGGGACATGACGTCGCTCCGGAAAAAAGAGCGGGAGTATAGCGCGTCGGCCGGGCACGCGGCTCGGCCGGCGACAAATAGCCGATCAGGCGCCCAAAGCGCGCAGCAGCTGGGTGTTGAAGGCGGGAATATCGTCGGGCTGGCGGCTGCTGATCAGGTTGCGGTCGATGACCACGGCCTGATCCTGCCACTGCCCGCCGGCATTGGTGATGTCGTCGCGCACGGTCTTGTAGCTGGTCATCTTGCGGCCCTTGACCAACTGGCTCGACACCAGCAGCCAGGCGCCATGGCAGATCACCGCCAGGGGCTTGCCGCTGGCGTCGTGGGCCTTGACCAGCTTCTGGGCACCGGGGTCGATGCGTATGGTGTCGGAGTTCTGCACGCCGCCGGGCAGCACGATGGCGTCGTAGACCGCGACGTCGGCCTTGTCGAAGGTGTTGTCCACAGTGAAGTCGTCGGCGGGCTTGTCATGGTTCCAGCCCTTGACCGTGCCCGGTTTGGCCGAGAGGATGTCGACGCGCACGCCGCTTTGCTCGAGGGCCTGCTTGGGCCCGGTGAGTTCTACCTGCTCAAAGCCGTCGGTGACCAGCATGGCCACGCGCTTGCCGTTCAGTTGGGTCGTCATCTGCGTGCTCCTGTTGAGTTGAACCTGTAGTAAGCAGGCAGCCCTGGGGCAGGCAAAGTTCCTTCTGAATCCATCAACGGGTGTTTCCCGGCCCGCCTGCAGGGTTAGAATCGCCCTTCAGCCCCGAGTGTGTATCTATGTCCCAGGAACTTACCGCCGAACAGATCCAGCAAGCCCTGCAGGGCATCAGCGTACCGCCCCAGCCGCAGATCATGGTCGACCTGCAGTTCGAGCAGTACATGCCCGACCCGGACCTGGAGACCATCGCCAAGCTGATCTCCCAGGACCCGGGCCTTTCCGGCGCACTGCTCAAGCTGGTCAATTCGCCGTACTACGGGCTGACCAACAAGATCGCCTCGATCCAGCGCGCGGTGAACCTGCTGGGCAGCCGCTCGATCATCAACCTGATCAACGCGCAGTCGATCAAGGGCGAGATGAGCGACGACACCATCGTCACCCTCAACCGCTTCTGGGACACCGCCCAGGACGTGGCCATGACCTGCCTGACCCTGGCCAAGCGCATTGGCTCGCAGGCGGTGGACGAAGCCTATGCCCTGGGGCTGTTCCACGATTGCGGCGTGCCGCTGATGCACAAGCGCTTCCCCGACTACATGCATACCCTGGAGCAGGCCTACGCCGAGGCCGGCCCCGACAAGCGCGTGGTCGACACCGAGAACCGCACGTTCAACACCAACCACGCCGTGGTCGGCTACTACACGGCCAAGTCGTGGCGCCTGCCCGAGCACGTGAGTGCCGCCATCGCCAACCACCACAATGCCCTGGCGGTGTTCAGCGACGACTCGGCGCGCAATACCCAGCTCAAGAACCTGCTGGCCATCCTGAAGATGGCCGAGCACATCTGCAGCTCGTACCGGGTGCTGGGCAACCAGAGCGTGGACCACGAATGGAACACCGTCGGGCACCTGGTGCTCGACTACGTGGGCCTGTCGGAGTACGACTTCGAGAACCTCAAGCAGACCATCCGCGAAATGGGTGCGCACTGACCCATGCCCGAGCTACCTGAAGTCGAGACCACCCGCCGCGGCATTGCGCCGTACCTTGAAGGGCAGCGTGTCAGCCGTGTGGTGGTGCGTGAACGGCGCCTGCGCTGGCCGATACCCGAAGACCTCGACGTACGCCTGTCGGGGCAGCGCTTCGTGTCGGTGGAACGGCGTGCCAAGTACCTGCTGCTCAACGCCGAGGTGGGCACGCTGATCAGCCACCTGGGCATGTCGGGCAACCTGCGGCTGGTGGAGATCGGCCTGCCGGCGGCCAAGCACGAGCATGTGGACATCGAGCTGGAGTCGGGGCTGGCGCTGCGCTACACCGACCCGCGCCGGTTTGGCGCGATGCTCTGGGCCCCCGACCCGTTGCAGCACGAGCTGCTGCTGCGCCTGGGCCCGGAGCCGCTGACCGACATGTTCGATGGCGAGCGGCTGTTCCAGCTGTCGCGCGGGCGCTCGATGGCGGTCAAGCCGTTCATCATGGACAACGCGGTGGTGGTGGGGGTGGGCAACATCTATGCGACCGAGGCGCTGTTCGCGGCGGGCATCGACCCGCGGCGCCCGGCCGGGGGCATTTCGCGGGCGCGCTACCTGCGCCTGGCCATCGAGATCAAGCGCATCCTGGCCGCCGCCATCGAGCGTGGCGGCACCACCCTGCGCGACTTCATCGGCGGCGACGGCCAGCCGGGCTACTTCCAGCAGGAACTGTTCGTATACGGGCGCGGGGAAGAACCGTGCAAGGTGTGTGGCACGGTGCTGCGCAACGTGACCCTGGGCCAGCGCGCCAGCGTGTTCTGCCCGCGCTGCCAGACCTAGCGGCCTGTATCAGGCCTTGCCGGTGATCCTGCGGTACTTGGCCATCAGCTCGTCTTCGGTTTCCGGGTGCGCTTCATCCAGCGGGATGCAGTCGACCGGGCAGACCTGCTGGCACTGCGGTTCGTCGTAATGGCCAACGCACTGGGTGCACAGGTTGGGGTCGATCACGTAGATCTCTTCGCCCTGGGAGATGGCGGCGTTCGGGCACTCGGGTTCGCAGACGTCGCAATTGATGCAATCGTCGGTGATGATCAGGGACATGGGGACTCCGGCCGGGGCGTCAGGCCCGGGCATATGAAAACCAATGGGCACAATTGTGCCGCATTAACGCCCGCAGTGCACGCGGGCGCGTTTTCGATGCGGGCGCGGCTACTTCTTGAAGCGCTCGGTGAGTGCGTCAGCCACTACCGGGTGCACGAACTTGGTGATATCGCCGCCCAGCGCCGCGATTTCGCGCACCAGGGTCGAGGATATGAACGAATAGCGCTCGGACGGCGTCAGGAACAGGCTTTCGACGTCGGGCGCCAGTTGCCGGTTCATGTTCGCCAGCTGGAACTCGTACTCGAAGTCCGAAACCGCGCGCAGGCCGCGCAGGAATACATTGGCCTGCTGCTCCTTGGCGAAATGCGCCAGCAGCGTGGAGAAGCCGATGACCTGCACGTTGGGCAGGTGCTTGGTGACCTCACGCGCCAGCTCTACCCGTTGTTCCAGGGGGAACAGCGGGTTCTTCTTGGGGCTGGCGGCGACCGCGATGATCACCTCGTCGAACAGCCGGGAGGCCCGCTCGACCAGATCGCCATGGCCTTTGGTAATAGGGTCGAATGTACCTGGGTACAACACTCGGTTCATCGCGTCGTCCTGGCAGGAGTGCGTTTGGGAGTCGGATGGTATCGCAGCAGCTGCGGTCGGCCAAGTCGCCATCGCCGGCTCAAGGCACTATAGACAGGCGTGATAATGCTTGTCACCCGCTGCAGGCCGAGTGTCTGGTGCCTTGAAAGTATCGACCCGCGATGGGGTCGCTGCAACGTCAGCGAATGAACAGACGATAGACCCACCGCTGCAGCGCCTTCCCATACGGCGGATAGATCAGCCGCGCCGCATTCACCCGCGACTTGGCGAACACCGCCCGGGCATGACTGAAGGTCTTGAAGCCCTCGTGCCCGTGGTAGTTGCCCATCCCCGACGGCCCGACCCCGCCAAACGGCAGGTCGTCCTGGGCCACGTGCAGCAGGGTGTCGTTCAGGCACACGCCGCCGGAATGGGTCTGCTCCAGCACCCGCCGCTGCTCGGCACGGTCGTGGCCGAAGTAGTACAGCGCCAGCGGGCGCGGGCGCTGGTTCACATAGGCCAGCGCCTCGGCCAGGCTGTCATAGGGCACCACCGGCAGCAGCGGGCCGAAGATCTCGTCCTGCATCACCTGCATGCTGTCATCGACCTGCAGCAGCACCTGCGGCGGCAGGCGCCGACCTTCGCGGGCTTCGCCGGGGTACAGGTCGAGCACGCTGGCGCCCTTGTCGCGGGCATCGCGCAAATAGCCTTCCAGGCGCGCCAGGTGGCGCACATTGATGATCGCGCTGTAGTCCGGGTTGTTTCGCACCTGTGGATAAAACCGCAGCACTGCCTCGCTATAGGCCTGCACGAAGCCCTCCAGGCGCTCGCGCGGGACCAGCGCGTAGTCCGGGGCAACGCAGGTCTGCCCGGCGTTGAGGGTCTTGCCGAAGGCGATGCGCTCGGCCGCCTGGGCCAGCGGTACACTGGCCGACACGATGGCCGGCGACTTGCCGCCCAGCTCCAGGGTCACCGGGGTCAGGTTGGTGGCTGCCGCCGCCATCACCTGGCGGCCGATGCTGGTGGCGCCGGTGAACAGCAGGTGATCGAACGGCAGGCGCGAGAAGGCCTCGCCCACGCCAGCATCGCCCAGCACCACGCTGACCAGGTCGTCGGGAAACACTTCGCCCAGCAGGCGCTGAAGCAGTGCCGCGGCGGCCGGGGTGGCTTCGCTGAGCTTGAGCATCACCCGGTTGCCCGCTGCCAGCGCCGCGGTGAGCGGGCCGATGGCCAGAAACAGCGGGTAGTTCCATGGCACGATGATGCCCACCACGCCCAGCGGCTGGTACAGCACCCGCGCGCTGGCCGGCTGGAACGCCAGGCCCACCGTGCGCCGCACCGGCTTCATCCAGCCCTTGAGGTGGCGCTCGGCGTGGCGAATGCCCTGCACGCTGGGCATCAGTTCGGCCAGCAGGGTCTCGTCGGCGCTGCGCCCGGCAAAGTCGCGGTCGATCGCCGCGACCAGGGCCGACTGGTTCGCCAGCAGCAGCCGGCGCAGGCTGGCAAGCCACTGCAGGCGCTGCGCCGCCGGCGCCATGGGCAGCCCGGCAAAGGCCCGGCGCTGCTGTTCGAACAGGGTCTGGAGGGGCATGCGGGCTCCGTGGCAGGGCAAGTGTGCCTGGAGCATATACGCCGGTTGTGCAGGTGGTACATCCCGTGGCGGATACGCCGTAAGATAAGCCTATTCCTTCAAGCTCATGCCTTTGGAGCTGACCATGGCACCGCGCATCAAGACCCGCGAGCTCATCGTGCAGAACAGCCTCGAGCTGTTCAACCAGCAGGGTGAACGCAGTGTCAGCACCAACCACATTGCTGCGCACATGGAAATCTCGCCTGGCAACCTCTATTACCACTTCGCCAACAAGCAGGCGATCATCGCCGTGCTGTTCACCCAGTACGAGGCGCTGGTGGAAGGCTTTCTGCGCCCGCCCCAGGGGCGCGCCGCCACCGTCGAGGACAAACGCTTCTACCTCGAGGCGCTGCTGTCGGCGATGTGGAACTACCGCTTCCTGCACCGCGACCTCGAACACCTGCTCGGCCACGACCCGACCCTGGCTGCGCGCTACCGACGTTTTTCGCAGCGCTGCCTGCTGCAGGGCCAGGCCATCTACCGAGGTTTCGTCGAGGCCGACATCGTGGCCATGGACACCGTGCAGATCGAATCGCTGACCCTCAATGCCTGGATCGTGCTGACCTCCTGGGTGCGCTTTCTGTGCACCACCCGCGAGCACTCCGCGCACCTGAGCGAAGAGGCGATCAAGCGCGGCGTGTACCAGGTGCTGGTGCTGGAGCTCGGTTTCGTCACCGCCAGCGCGCGCCCTGCAGTGGATGCGCTGTGCAAGGAATTCTACGTGCCGCTGGACCAGGCACTGGAACAGTAGGCCGCCCACCCCCTTTGAATCGATATGGAGACCGACATGCCACTCGCGCAACTGATCGCACCCCAGCAACTGGCAGAGCGCCTGGGCGCTCCGAAGCTGGTGATTCTCGATTGTCGCTTTGCCCTGGAAGACGTCGACTATGGCCAGCGCAGCTATGCCGAAGGGCATATCGCCGGCGCGCACTTCGCCGACCTGGAGCGTGACCTGAGCGGGCCGGTGGTCAAGGGCGTGACCGGTCGCCACCCCTTGCCCGACCCGCAGCAACTGATCCAACGGCTGCGCAGCTGGGGCATCGACAACGACAGCGACGTGGTGCTCTACGACGATGGCCCCGGAGCCTTTGCCGCGCGGGCCTGGTGGTTGCTGGCATGGCTGGGCAAGCGCGACGGGGTGGCGATCCTCGATGGCGGGCTCAAGGCCTGGCACGCGGCCGGGTTGCCGCTGAGCCTGGATGCCTGTGACAAGCGTGAAGGCAACTTCAGCGGGCAGCCCGATGCGAGCCTGGTGCTGGACGCCGCCGAGTTGGCCAATGGCCTGGGCACGCCCGACCTGACCCTGCTCGACGCCCGTGCGCTACCGCGTTTTCGCGGCGAGGTGGAGCCCATCGACCCGGTGGCCGGGCATATCCCGGGTGCGCATTGCGCGGCCTTCACCGACAACCTGGGGCCCGATGGTCGTTTTCTGTCGCCCCAGCAGCTCAAGCAGCGCTTTGCCGCCTTGCTCGGCACGCGCCAGCCGCAGGCGCTGGTGGCCTATTGCGGCTCGGGGGTGACGGCCTGCCATAACCTGTTCGCCCTGGCCTTGGCCGGTTATCCGCTGGCACGGCTGTACGCCGGTTCGTGGAGCGAGTGGATCACCGACCCGCAGCGTCCGGTGGCCAAGGGCGACTGATCAGGCCCCGCTGGCCAGCCACTGTGGAATGCGCCGCTCCAGGTAGTAGCCGGGTTGGCGCAGGCTGCCGTCGACAAAGCCCACGTGACCGCCATGACGGTGCAGCTCCAGGGTGGTCTGGCTGGCCAGTTCGGCGGCCCCTGGCAGGCTGTGGCTGAACACGAACGGATCGTCCTGGGCATGGATGATCAGCGTGGGCGTACGGTTTTCACCCAGGTAGTAGCGGCTCGACGAGCGCTGGTAGTAGTCGTGGGCGTCGCTGAAGCCGTTCAGCGGCGCGGTCACGCGGCCGTCGAAATCCCAGAAGGTGCGCAGGTTTTCCAGCGGGCCGAGGCGGTCCAGGGTTGCCAGGCCCTCATGGTGACCGTGGTGCTGGAAGTGGCGCTGCTTGTCCTTCACGTAGCCCAGCATGGCGCGCATGAAGTGCGCCTGGTACACCCGTGAAAACCCCAGGCCGATGCGATCGGCGCACTGGTCCAGGCGAAACGGCACCGACACCGCCACGGCCGCCTGCAGCTGGCTGGCCGTACCCGCTTCCCCCAGGTGCTTGAGCAGCACGTTGCCACCCAGCGAATAACCCACCGCGTACAGCGGTGCCTGCGGGCGCTGGGTGCGCAGGTGGGCGATGACTTCGGCCAGGTCTTCGCTGGCGCCGGAGTGGTAGCTGCGCGGTAACAGGTTCGGCTCGCCCGAGCATCCGCGCCAGTTGACCGCCACGCTGGCCCAGCCCTGCGCCGCCAGGGCGCGCTGCAGGCCGATGACGTAATGGGAGGTCGACGAGCCGGTCAGGCCGTGCAGTACCACCACCAGTGGCGTGGTGGTGGCAAGCGGGCCGTGCCAGTCCAGGTCGAGGAAATCGCCGTCGGCCAGCCACAGGCGCTCGCGCCGATGTGCCAGCGGTGGCGATTTGCGCCAGAGCGGGCCCCAGAGCGTCTGCACATGGGGGTTGCGCAGGCCGGTGGCTGGCTTGAACGGGGGTGGGGTGGCGCTGGACATCGTCGAGGTCTCTTGAGCGGGCGGCAGACCCTGTGATCAGTGTATGTGCGCAAGCGCAGGTCTGCTGCCGCCAAAGCATATTCAGCAAGCGTCACTTCGGGCAAGGGCTGTGGGTTGGCGAGGCTGAGGTCGTGGAAGGGTGTGCTGGGCGAGTGCCGGGCTGCTGAGGGTCAGCAGCCCGGCGGTGGTGCAGGCGGCACGCACAAGCCGGTTGGTGATCGGTACCGTGCCTGGGGAGCGCCGGAGCACGATCAGGCAAAGCACCTCAGGCGGCCGCAGTTTGCTGGAGGCGGGGCGACGTTCAGCCGCGCTCCCACAAGGCATAGTGCACCTGACCGGCCTTCTTTTCCCGGTGCAGACGCCAGTTGCCCGGCAGTTGCAGGGTCGACGGCGCGGTTTCGCTTTCGGTGTAGATCCACGCGTGCTCGGCCAGCCAGTGGCGCTCTTCGAGCAGTGCACAGGTGGCCGGCAGCAGGTCCTGGTGGAAGGGCGGGTCGAGGAACACCACGTCGAACGGGGCCTTGGGCTCGCCTTGCAGGTAGCGCACCACGTCGGTCTGGATCACCTGCCCGGTGGGGCAGCGCAGCAGCTCCAGGTTGTCCTTAAGGTTCTCGATGGCGGCGCGGTTGCTGTCCAGCGCCACGGCCGAGGCCGCGCCGCGCGACAGCGCTTCGAGAAACAGCGCGCCGCTGCCGGCAAAGGCATCCAGCACGCGGGCGCCCTCGATGTGCGCGGTCAGCCAGTTGAACAGGGTTTCGCGCACCCGGTCGGGGGTAGGGCGCAGGCCCGGTGCGTCAGGAAAGCTCAGGCGGCGGCTGCGCCACTCGCCGGCGATGATGCGCAACTGGCCCTGGCCGCCGTGGGCGGCGGCCTTGGATTTGGCGGATGGACTGGCCATTAATGCTCCGGTACGCCAAGCGGCTGCTCGGCGGGTTTGTCAGTGGGCGGTGGCAGCGGCTGTTGCGCCACCTTCGGCCCGGCGGTCACGATGACCATCTTGTCGGCGGCCAGGTGCTTGTTGAGGGCAGCACGCACCTGCTCGACGGTGAGGCTCTGGGACTTCTGCATGAAGTCCTCGAGGAAATTCAGCGGCAGGTCATAGAAGCCGATGGCCCCCAGTTGGCCGACGATGCTCGCATTGCTGGCGGTGGACAGCGGGAAGCTGCCGGCCAGTTCGCGCTTGGCATCGTCCAGCTCCTGCTGGGTGGGGCCGGTCTTGAGGTAGTCGCGCAGGATGTCCTGTACCAGCTTGAGCGTGCCTTCGCTGAGTTCGGCACGGGTCTGCAGGTTGATCATGAACGGGCCACGCACCTGCATCGGGCTGAACACCGAGTACACGCCGTAGGTCAGGCCGCGCTTTTCGCGCACTTCGCTCATCAGGCGGGTGCCGAAGGCGCCGCCGCCGAGGATCGAATTGCCCAGCGACAGGGCCGCGTAGTCCGGGTCGGCGCGGTCGATGCCCAACTGGGCCAGCATCAGGTGGGTCTGCTTGGACGGGAAGTCGATGTGGTTGACGCCCGGCTTGGGTTCGCTCGGTTGTGCCAGCTTGGGCAGCGCCGGGCCCTTGGGCAGCGCGGCGGAGACCTGCGCGGCAATCGCCTCGGCTTCCGTGCGGCTGAGGTCGCCGACCAGTGCTATCACCACGTTGCCGGCGGCATAGGCCTTGGCATGGAAAGCGCGCAGCTGGTCCAGGGTGATCGGCGGGATGCTCCTGGCGTCGCCATCGCTGGGGTGCCCGTAGGGATGCTTGCCGTAGAGCTTCTCGAACAGCTCGATGCTGGCCAGCTTGCCGGGGTTCTGCTTCTGGTACTCGAAGCCGGCGAGCATCTGGTTCTTGATGCGCTTGAGCGCGTCTTCAGGGAAGGTCGGCTTGCCCACCACTTCGGCGAACAGCTTCAGGGCCGGCTCGCGCTTGTCCTTGGCGCTCAGGCTGCGCAGCGAGGCCACCGCCATGTCGCGGTAGGCACCGTTGCCGAAGTCCGCGCCCAGGCCTTCGAAGCCGGCGGCGATGGCGCCGACGTCCTTGCCCGCCACGCCTTCGTTGAGCATGGCGTTGGTCAGGGTGGCCAGGCCCGGCAGGTTACCGTCCTGGCTGCTGCCGGCGGCGAAGGTCAGGCGCAGGTCGAACATCGGCAGTTCGTGGGCTTCGACGAACAGCACCTTGGCGCCTTCGGCGGTGTTCCAGGTCTTGATGTCGAGGTTGCGTCGGCTCGGTGCCTTGCCGTCCAGCTCGGCCAGCGATTGCAGGTTGGCGCCGGGCTTGGCGGCCGTGGTGTCGGCATGGGCGGGGCCGGCCAGGCACACGGCGCTCAGCAGCAACGCGCCGAATACGCCGCGGCCCTTCGGGGTGTGGCGTGGGGTGGTGTGCTCAGTCATGCGCCTGCTCCTCGGGCAATACATGCGCAACGCTCAGGCGTTCGCGGGTGAAATAGGTGCGGGCGGCACTCTGGATGTCGGCCGGGGTCACGCTCTTGAGCTCGTCGAGCTCCTTGTCGATGAGCTTCCACGACAGCCCGACGGTCTCCAGTTGGCCGATGGTAGTGGCCTGGCTGCTGATCGAGTCGCGGTCGTAGACCAGCCCGGCAATCACCTGGGCGCGCACGCGCTCCAGCTCTTCAGCGGTTGGCGGGGTGGTTTTCAGCTCGTCGAGCAGCTTCCAGACGCCGCTTTCGACCTCGGCCAGGGTCTTTTTCTTCTGCGTGTTGGGCACCGCGGAAAGCACGAACAGGCTGTCGCCACGGGTGAACGGGTTGTAGCTGGCCGACGCGCCGGCCACCAGTTCCTGACCGCGTTCCAGGCGGGTGGCCATGCGCGCGCTGTAGCCGCCGTCGAGCAGGGCCGCGATCAGGCGCAGGGCGTGGACGCTGCGCGGGTCCTTGGCGGTGGCCAGGCCCGGCACGTTGAAGCCGTAGATCAGGCTCGGCAGTTGGGTGCGCACATGCACGGTGAGCTGGCGCAGGCCCGGCTCGGCCAGTTCCAGCGGCAGTTTGGCAGGGGGTGTGGCGCGCTTGGGGATGGCACCGAAGTAACGCTGGGCCAGGCCCTTGACCTCGTCGGCGGTGACGTCGCCGACCACCACCAGGGTGGCGTTGTTGGGCACGTACCAGGCTTCGTACCAGTGGCGCAGCTCTTCGACCTTCATGCGTTCGAGGTCGGCCATCCAGCCGATGGTCGGGGTGTGGTAGCCGCTGGCCGGGTGGGCCATGGCGCTGAACAGCTCCATGGCCTTGGAATTGGGCTGATCGTCGACGCGCAGGCGGCGCTCTTCCTTGATGACCTCGATTTCGCGGCTGAACTCTTCGGGCGGCAGGCGCAGGCTGCCCATGCGATCGGCCTCCAGTTCCAGGGCCACGCCCAGGCGGTCGCGGGCCAGCACCTGGTAGTAGGCGGTGTAGTCGTCGCTGGTGAAGGCGTTCTCTTCGGCGCCCAGGTC
This sequence comes from Pseudomonas sp. PS01300, assembly GCF_029960155.1. Lineage (NCBI taxonomy): Bacteria > Pseudomonadati > Pseudomonadota > Gammaproteobacteria > Pseudomonadales > Pseudomonadaceae > Pseudomonas > Pseudomonas sp. PS01300. The sequence goes on from NZ_JASCPN010000004.1 coordinate 186,455, forward strand.
ACGCAGGATGCGTGAGGCTTCGCCAGGCCCCAGCTTGTTGCTGCCTTTGAACATCATGTGTTCCAGGGCATGGGACAAGCCGGTCTGACCCGGGGTCTCGTAGCTGGAGCCGACCTTGTACCAGACCTGCGATACCACCACCGGGGCGCGATGGTCTTCACGCACGATGACCTTGAGGCCGTTGTCGAGGGTGAATTCATGGGTGGGCTGGACGTCGGCGGCAACCGCCACCAGGGGCATGACAATTGTGCTGAGCAGCAGGCCGGCGGCGCGGCGGGCTAGAGCATTCATTGATGATTCAACCTGTAGGGCTGCCCGCATGGCCTTAGCGTCGGCGGGCTAGGAGGTGCTAGGATACTGATCCGGTTGCCTGACGACCATGCCTGTCGAGATCAAGCGTTGCAGGCGTCCCGACAAAATGTTGCGCATGAACCAGTCGGCTTGACCATAGTCTGTTCTGCGTTAGAAGAATTTTGAGGCGCCACACTGGCGCATCGCTACCCTGAGATAGCCGTCTTCCATGTTTGGTTCCAACGACGACAAAAAGACCCCGGCTGCGGCCGGTGAAAAGAAAGGCCTGTTCGGCTGGCTGCGCAAAAAGCCCCAGCAACCTGTTGTCGAACAGCCCGAAACCCCAGTGCCAGAGGCGCTGGAGCCTATCGCCCCGACTTTGCCTGAGCCGGTAGCCGTCGAGCCCGCCCCGGTCGCGAGCGCGCCCGTCGCCGTCGAGGATCACCCCAGCAGCCTGGTGCTGCCGGTGCCCGAAGAGCCGGTGGCGCTGGTGGCCGACCTCGAGCCCCACGTCCCCCCGCCGATTCCCGAGCGCCCAGCCCCCGAGCCTGCCCCGCAGTACGCTGCGCCCGAGCCTGTGGTAGCGCCTGCGCCGCAGTACGCCGCGCCCGAGCCGGTGATCGAGGCTGTACCGCAGTACAGCGCGCCCGAGCCGGTGGTCGAGCCTGTACCGCAGTACAACGCACCCGAGCCGGTGGTCGAGCCGCCTGCAGTGGTGCCGCCCGCACCTGTTGCGGCCACCGAGGTCGCCCTGCCTGTTCCCGAGGCCGCCCCGTCGGTGCCTGAAACCACCACCAAGGCCGGCTTCTTCGCCCGCCTCAAGCAGGGCCTGTCCAAGACCAGCGCCAGCATTGGCGAGGGCATGGCCAGCCTGTTCCTGGGCAAGAAGGTCATCGACGACGACCTGCTCGAAGAGATCGAGACCCGCCTGCTGACCGCCGACGTCGGCGTCGAGGCCACCTCGGTGATCGTGCAGAGCCTGACCCAGAAGGTCGCACGCAAGCAGCTGGCCGATGCCGATGCCCTGTACAAGTCGCTGCAGGGCGAGCTGACCGACCTGCTCAAGCCGGTCGAACAGCCGCTGAAGGTGCATGCCGCGAACAAGCCGTTCGTGATCCTGGTGGTCGGCGTCAACGGCGCCGGCAAGACCACCACCATCGGCAAGCTGGCGAAAAAGCTCCAGCTCGAAGGCAAGAAGGTCATGCTGGCCGCCGGCGATACCTTCCGTGCTGCCGCGGTGGAGCAGCTGCAGGTATGGGGCGAGCGCAACCAGATCCCGGTGATCGCCCAGCACACCGGCGCCGACTCCGCTTCGGTGATCTTCGACGCGGTGCAGGCGGCCAAGGCGCGCAACATCGACGTGCTGATCGCCGACACCGCCGGTCGCCTGCACACCAAAGACAACCTGATGGAAGAGCTGAAGAAGGTTCGCCGCGTGATCGGCAAGCTGGACGCCGACGCGCCGCACGAGGTGCTGCTGGTGCTGGACGCCGGCACCGGGCAGAACGCCATCAACCAGGCCAAGCACTTCAACCAGAGCGTGGAGCTCACCGGCCTGGCGCTGACCAAGCTCGACGGCACCGCCAAGGGCGGGGTGATCTTCGCCCTGGCCAAGCAGTTCGGCCTGCCGATCCGCTACATTGGTGTGGGCGAAGGCATCGATGACCTGCGCACCTTCGAAGCCGAGCCCTTCGTACAAGCCTTGTTTGCCGAGCGGGAGCCTTCATGATCCGATTCGAACAGGTCGCCAAGCGTTACCCTAACGGTCACGTTGGCCTGCATGAATTGAGTTTTCGGGTGCGTCGGGGCGAGTTCCTGTTCGTCACCGGCCATTCCGGCGCGGGCAAGAGCACTTTGCTGCGCCTGCTGCTGGCCATGGAGCGTCCGACCAGCGGCAAGCTGCTGCTGGCCGGCCAGGACCTGGGTCAGATCAGCAACGCGCAGATCCCGTTCCTGCGTCGCCAGATCGGCGTGGTGTTCCAGAACCACCAGCTGCTGTTCGACCGTACCGTGTTCAACAACGTCGCCCTGCCGCTGCAGATCCTGGGCCTGTCCAAGGTCGAGGTGGCCAAGCGTGTGGACGCGGCGCTGGAGCGTGTGGCCCTGTCGGACAAGGCCCAGCTGTTCCCCGGCGACCTGTCCACCGGCCAGCAGCAACGGGTGGGCATTGCGCGTGCCATCGTGCACCGTCCGGCCCTGTTGCTGGCGGATGAACCCACCGGCAACCTCGACCCGCGCCTGGCGGCCGAGATCATGGGTGTTTTCGAAGATATCAACCGCCTGGGCACCAGCGTGCTGATCGCCAGCCACGACCTGGCGCTGATCGCGCGCATGCGCCATCGCATGCTGACCCTGCAGCGCGGCCGCTTGATCGGCGATGGGGAGGCCGGGCAATGAGTGCAACACGTAGTCCCAAGGTGTCCGAGCGGGTGGCCCCTGCGGCAGCCGAGCCAAGCCCTCAGAAACAGAAAAAGCGCCGTGATGATGACGATGACGGCCCGGATTTCAGCACGCTGCTGCACGCCTGGCTGGAAAGCCATCGTTCCAGCCTGCTCGACAGCCTGCGCCGCCTGGGCAAGCAGCCGATCGGAAGCTTCTTCACCTGCCTGGTGATGGCCGTGGCCCTGAGCCTGCCGATGGGGTTGTCGCTGCTGCTGAGCAATGTCGAGCGCCTTGGCGGCTCGTGGCAGCGTGCAGCGCAGATTTCGCTGTACCTCAAACTTGACGCCAGCGTGAGCGAAGGCGAAGCCCTGCGTACCCAGATCAAGGGCATGCCGGGGGTGGCCGATGCCGAGTATGTCAGCCGTGAACAGGCCCTCGACGAGTTCCAGCAGCAGTCCGGGCTGGGCGAGGCCTTGCGCGAGCTGCCGGAGAACCCCTTGCCTGGCGTGGTCGTGGTGACCCCGGCCGAAGTCGACAAGCCAGCGCTGGAGGCCCTGCGCCAACGCCTGGCCGAACTGCCCAAGGTGGAACTGGCCCAGCTCGACCTGGTGTGGGTGGAGCGGCTGGCGGCGATCCTCAAGCTGGGTGATCGCTTTGTCTTCGGCCTGACCGTGCTGCTGGTGTCGGCGCTGCTGCTGGTCATCGGCAACACCATTCGCCTGCATATCGAGAACCGCCGTACCGAAATCGAGGTCATCAAGCTGGTGGGCGGTACCGATGCCTACGTGCGCCGGCCGTTCCTGTACATGGGCGCGCTGTATGGCCTGGGGGCAGGCGTACTGTCCTGGGGGGTACTGGCGTTCGGCCTCAACTGGCTGGATGACGCGGTCGTCGGCCTGTCGGGTCTTTACGGCAGCGATTTCTCGCTGGCCGGGGTGCCGCCTGCCGATGGTCTGTCGCTCTTGCTTGGGGCGGTGCTGTTAGGGTATATCGGTGCTTGGATTGCGGTCGCTCGGCATCTGCGTGAGCTTGCACCGCGATAGTGTCTTCCAGCCGTCATTGACTATCGTGTATTTCGGGAACTTGTTTCGCGGTTCCCGGTCAATGGTGGCAGTGCCTGATGGCACAATTCAGTGAGTCGGAGGTTTTTTCGTATGACCACTTCGTTGCAACCTGCCTATGCCTTGGTCCCGGGTGCGAACCTGGAGGCCTATGTGCACACGGTCAACAGCATTCCATTGCTGACGCCCGAGCAGGAGCGTGAACTGGCCGAGAGTCTCTACTATGAGCAGGATCTGGGGGCGGCTCGGCAGATGGTGCTCGCCCACCTGCGTTTTGTCGTACATATCGCGCGTAGCTATTCGGGCTACGGGCTGGCCCAGGCTGACCTGATTCAGGAAGGCAACGTTGGCCTGATGAAAGCGGTCAAGCGTTTCAACCCCGAGATGGGTGTGCGCCTGGTGTCCTTTGCCGTGCACTGGATCAAGGCCGAAATTCACGAATTCATCCTGCGCAACTGGCGCATCGTCAAGGTCGCGACCACCAAGGCGCAGCGCAAGCTGTTCTTCAACCTGCGCAGCCAGAAGAAGCGCCTGGCCTGGCTGAACAACGATGAAGTGCATCGTGTGGCCGAAAGCCTGGGTGTGGAGCCGCGTGAAGTGCGCGAGATGGAAAGCCGCCTGACCGGTCAGGACATGGCCTTCGACCCGGCCAGCGAGGCGGACGACGACAGCGCGTTCCAGTCGCCGGCCAACTACCTCGAAGACCACCGTTACGACCCGGCACGTCAGCTGGAGGATGCGGACTGGAGCGACAGCTCCTCGAACAACCTGCACGAGGCGCTGCAAGGCCTGGACGACCGTAGCCGCGACATCCTGTACCAGCGCTGGCTGGCCGAAGAGAAGGCCACGCTGCATGACCTGGCGGCCAAGTACAGCGTGTCGGCCGAGCGTATCCGGCAGCTGGAGAAGAATGCGATGAACAAGGTCAAAGCCCTGATCGCTGCCTGATCTGCGGGACCCTGAGGGCCCCTTCACCGGCAAGGCCGGCTCCTACAACAATCCCTGTAGGAGCCGGCCTTGCCGGCGAAGGGGCCCTCTTTGTTTCAGTTGGCCCCTGGCGCGTATA